>CBDUUA010000030.1:0-11714 GCA_965370135.1 uncultured Cellvibrionales bacterium | reverse complement strand
TTCCTCGTCACCAAAATCCACTGCCACTGTGCGCAATGTCGCCAGCCAGCGCTTCACCGCCCGGGTATTGGCAGCTAGCGATTGTGCTGCCGTGGCAATTGCCGGGCGACGCAGCAGGGTGCTCAGATACTGGGGTCCCACTGCATCCTGGGGAATTGCGGCATCGGCGTCGGATTGTTGTAAGCCATGTAGCAGTCGCGCTACCAGGTCTGCGGGTAGCTGGGGGGTATCGCAGGGGCACAGTAAAACATAGTCGCAATGGCACAGCGGCGCGGCGGCGGCAATGCCGGCAAGTGGGCCGCGAAAATCCTGGTCGGCATCGGTCACCGTTGTGTATCCAAGACTCTGGTAGCGCGCCTCGTTGCGGTTGCAACTGATCACGATCTCATCGACCTGATGCTCCAGGCGCCCGAGTACCTGCTCGATCAAGGGTCTGCTGCGATACATTAACCAGCCCTTGTCCTGCCCCGCCAGGCGAGTTCCCTCGCCACCGGCTAGAATAATAGCGGTTGTGCCCATGGCTTATCTGCCACCCTCCCGTGTCGGCTGATGATAAAAACGCGTCCGCTGCAAGAATAGCAAGCTGTGGTCATTGCAGCGAGTGTCAAAATCAGTTTGAATGCGGCGCCACATTATCCTGGGTTCCAGGTTCATGGAGACAAAATGACGCGATTACTGGCCCTTGACACCTCTGCCGCAGCTTGTTCGGTTGCGCTGTTGCAGGATACCCATATTGACGAATGTTTTGAACTGGCGCCCAGGGATCACACGCGCCTGATTTTACCGATGGTGGATACCTTGCTGACACGCCACGGCTTGAGCCTCGGCCAACTTGACGGCATCGCCTTTGGCCGTGGTCCGGGCTCGTTTACCGGCCTCAGGATCTGCGCCGGTGTGGTTCAGGGCCTGGCCTTTGGAGCGGGCTTGCCGGTGGTGGCCGTTTCCTCACTGGCTGCGGTGGCGCGAGGTTTTTTTGAGCAACAATCGGCACCGCCCCGGGATCCCGCCCTGGTCTGTGTGGATGCCCGCATGGGCGAGTTGTATTTTGCGGCCTACGAAGATAATTCAGGGGGTGGGGTGGCGCTGCAGGGAGAGGAGCAATTGATCGCCCCCGGCGATCTGCGCCTGCAGGCATTCAAGTCCGCCGGTCCCGGTTTGATAGCGCTGGGATCCGGTTGGCAGTATCTGCCGCAAATGCCCGATGTGACGGCGGCGGATTTTGCCGTCGTCGATGGCGAGGTGTTGCCACGGGCGCGGCATGTCGCACAGCTGGGTAGGCTGCTATTGCAGCGCGGTGAAGTGCTCCGGCCGGAGCAGGCCGAACCCGTCTATTTGCGACAGCAAGTCGCCTGGAAAAAGCCCGCTAATCCATTGACAAAAACGAGTAAAACGAGCAAAGGGGCATAGCGTGGAGCTTTGGCAGATTATCGTACTGGCTATCATTCAGGGTTTAACCGAGTTTCTACCCATTTCAAGCTCTGCCCACTTGCTACTGCCCGGGGAAATCCTGGGCTGGCCGGACCAGGGTTTGGCATTCGACGTTGCGGTGCATGTCGGTTCGCTGATAGCGGTGATGGTTTACTTTCGCCGCGATATCTGGGCCATGGTGCAGGCATGGATACGCCAACTGTTGACAGGGCAGTCGACCCCGGACAGCCGACTTGCCTGGGCAGTGATCGTGGCAACGATACCGGCCGGTATCTGTGGTTTACTGTTTGACGATTGGATTGAAGCTAATTTGCGCTCTGTTGGGGTGATAGCGGCCACCACGATTGGTTTTGCGCTGTTACTGGCATGGGCTGATCGCAATGCCGGCAGTGGCGTCAAGACCATTACCTTGCGGATGGCGCTCACTATCGGTGCAGCCCAGGCACTGGCTTTGTTTCCCGGTACTTCGCGCTCGGGCATTACTATGACCGCGGGTCTGATGTTGGGCCTGGGTCGCGAGCAGGCGAGTCGGTTTTCCTTTCTGTTGGCGATTCCCCTAATTCTGGCTGCCGGTTCCCTCAAGGGCATCGAGCTGGCGCAGCAGGGAGTGGCTGCGCACTGGGGATTCATTGCTATTGGTATTGGTTTGTCAGCGCTGACGGCTTATTTATGTATCGCCTTGTTTATGCGCCTGGTAGAAACCATAGGGTTTATGCCCTTTGTGATCTACCGTCTGGTATTGGGGGCTGTGCTCATTGGTTTGATGCTGTTCAATTAGTACTATCAATCAGTACTATCAGTTAGATCTATCAGTTAGATCTATCAGTTAGCACTATCAGTAACGAAGCTCAGTTCACGCAGACTTCTGCTGTGCCTGTAAGCTCCTGGCGCCTTTTTGGAATGCTGTCGCCATGTCTGCGGCATTGGCAAAGCGTTCACCGGGATTCTTATGCAGTGCGGTATTGATAATGCGACTGGCAGAGCGTGGCAGCCCTTTCCTGAACTTGCCGATAGCGCGGTGGGGCTTGTTGGTGATTTGCCAGGCAAGCTGCGCCAGTGACTCGCCTTCGAAGGGCAGCGCGCCGCATAGCAGTTGGTAAAAAGTAACGCCGAGGCTGTAGAGGTCGCTGGCGGCGCCGACTTTTTTGCCGGAGACCTGCTCTGGCGACATATAGTAGGGGCTGCCGAGAATGGTGCCGGTTTTGGTGCGTGAGTGCTCTGCCAGCCGGGCGATACCAAAGTCGGCGACTTTCACCGACAGGTCATCCGGGTTGAAAAGAATATTACCGGGCTTGATGTCACGATGAATAACACCTTGCTGATGGGCGTAGCCCAGGGCGTCGCATACCAATTCCATAATCGAGTAGGTGTCGAAAAGCTCCAGCAACTGGTCGGCATGGGTCCAGTCGGCGAGGGTGCCTCCGGGCACATAGTCCATGGTGATGTAAGCCAGGTCGCCGTCTTCCCCGACGTCGTAGACACTGACAATATTGGGGTGTTGCAGGCGCCCGGCGGTTTCCGCCTCCCGCAGAAAACGGTCGCGCAGTTCATCGCGGTTGTCGCCAAGCTCGTTGAGCATCAGCGTCTTGATGGCGACCTGGCGGCGAATAGTGGGGTCGTTGGCCAAATACACCGCGCCCATAGCGCCCTTGCCGAGTAAGCGGATCAACTCATATCTGCCCAGCTGCGGCAGCTCCACCGGCATGTCGGGCAGTATCAGGGTGGAGCTGAGACTGGGATGTTGGCCGGTTATGTTGGAAATATCATCCAGGGCGTCACTGGCCTGGCCGTGATTGGGGAAAAAGCTGTGAATCGTCGAGTAAATATCCCGGGCCGATTGGTAATCCCGTTTGCGTTCATAGGCCTTGCCGGTTTCCATCAGTAAATCTGCGGTGTCCTCAGACATCGATGTCAGCAATAGTTGATCGGCGGCGGATTTTGGATTGCTATTGTCGAGGTGGAGCTGTGCCAGCTCCAGGCGTGCATCATCGGCTTCCATGCGCGCGCGAATTTGCCAATTGCGATAGATGCTCTGGAGCAGCAAAGCGACACTGATGCAGAGGCTGTAGACAATGGCATCGCCGGTTTCAAGCCATACGCCACGTTGCACCTGGACGGTGATAGAGAATAGTGACAACAGTACTACCAGGCCGGGCGCCGCCAGGGACAGCGCGCCAGTGGTAAAGCGGCGAAAAGCGAATAGGCTATAGGCCCATAATAGTAGTGTTAGCGGCAACAACACGAAAACCTGCCACCAGGGTGTGTAGCTATATTGATCAGTCAGCACCGCATTGAGTGACGTCAGCAGGGCGTCAAGATCGGGGTCAGATGGCTGTGCCAACACCGTTATCTTGCCATTAATGCTGTCGTCCAATTGATCGCCGGGTATGGCCCTGGCTTTGATGGCCGCGACCGCAGCCGGTTGTGGCCAGGGCCGGATGGCGCCGTACATGGAAACGGGTTTGGCAATGGGGCCAATGCGCAGTACATCGGGTATTTGCCAGCGCAGGGAACCGGCATGGGCCGCGTGGCTGATAAGTGAGAGTTCAAAACCTGCCGGAATTTGTCCTTGTTGGTAGTCGAACAAGTAGCGGCTATAGGGGTCGGCGGCTCGCTGTTCGAATCGGTATTGAAGCAGCCGATCGTGGAAATTGAATAATAGCGGCCAGCTGAACTCCCGGTCGATCAACTGTGCAGGGGAGGGCAGTCGTGAGGGAACAATTCGCCAGGCGATAGGCAATTGTTGCAGTTGTGTTTGCAGCTTGAGGTAGGGGGCGCTGTATTTTGCCGCTGTCTTCGGGGCCTTGGCGGGAAATAGCTCTAGCACATCCTGCTGTCGCCAGATAAGCTGCTCGAGGTCAGTGCCAATGCCGATGGCGCTTGCCTTGTTGTCGGCCAGCGATGACAGCAGGGCACTAAGTTGTTGCGTGCTTTGCAAGCTGGGCTGTTTGGCCTTGGCAATGCTATCCGGCAGCGACACCAGCACCAGTTCATCGGCCACCTCAATGTCTGCCGGCGGGAACAGCGCAGACCACAGGCGAAAGTTGAGATGATCCAGGGTCGCACCAACACCCAGTAAGCTGCCAGGCAACAAGAAAAACAGGGCCAGCAACAGGCTGCCCAGTGCATAAAGACGTGTGTAATGATCCCGGAGAGGCCGCACGGAATGGCTCCGTTCTAGTGTTGATGGTACTGTTGATAGTACTGTTGAACCGATGATCTAATGATAGGGTATCACAAGGACTTAACAATGGATGCGCTTAACTAATGATAGGAAAAGACCATTTTAATAGGCAATTTCTTGATTTTATCAAGGAATCTCCGACACCGTTTCACGCTGTTGGCCAGATGGCTCTGCGGCTGGAGGCGGCGGGCTTCGATTACCTCGACGAATCCCGGGCCTGGGAATTGCGCGCCGGTGAGAAATACTATACCACCCGCAATGGCTCCTCCCTGATTGCCTTCGTTGTTGGTAGTAATAGAGTTGGTAGCAATAGGGCTGGTAGCAATAGTGTCGGCAGCAAGGGGCAGGATCGCGGCTTGCGCATGTTTGGCGCCCATACCGATAGCCCTTGCCTGAAAATCAAGCCACACCCCGAGCTGCTGCGCCAGGGCTATGTGCAACTGGGGCTCGAGGTCTATGGTGGCGCCTTGCTGAACCCCTGGTTTGACCGGGATCTATCCATTGCCGGCAAAGTCGTCTACGAGACCTCCCGGGGGCAGATCGCCAGCGTCCTGCTGGATTTTGCGCGCCCGGTAGTGAGCATTCCCAGCCTGGCGATCCATCTCGATAAAGAAGCCAATAGTCAGCGGTCGATTAACAAGCAACTGCATTTGCCGGCATTGCTGATGCTGCCTGAACCACAAGAGGCATTGGATTTTCGGGGTGTACTGCAGGGGGAGATTCGCCGGCAAATGCCCCATTTGCCGCTGCAACAGGTGCTCGACTATGATTTGAGCCTCTATGACACCCAGGCCCCGGCGCTGGTCGGCCTCAATGGGGAGTTCCTGGCGAGTGCTCGACTGGACAATTTACTCAGTTGCTATACCGGTTTGCAGGCCTTGTTGACAGCGACAGCATCCGCTATCGAAACCACCGCCTTGCTGGTGTGCAACGACCATGAAGAGGTGGGCAGTCATTCGATGGCCGGGGCGCAAGGGCCAATGCTGGAGAGCGTGCTGCAGCGGCTGTTGGGTAGCCCGGAAAACACCGCTCGCGCTATCGATCAGTCGATGCTGATTTCTGCCGACAACGCCCATGCCATTCACCCGAACTATGCCGACAAACACGACGGCAACCACGGCCCGGTGCTCAATGGTGGTCCGGTGATCAAGGTCAATGCCAATCAGCGCTATGCCACCAACAGCGAGACCGCGGCCTTGTTCCGCCAACTGTGCCGACTGGAGCAGGTGCCGGTGCAATCCTTTGTGGTGCGCAGTGACCTGGGTTGCGGCTCGACCATTGGCCCGATTACCGCAGCGGGCATTGGGGTCAAGACTATCGACGTGGGCGTACCGCAGTTGGCGATGCACAGCATTCGGGAGCTGGCCGGCAGTGACGATGCACACTCCCTGTACCGGGTGGCGGCGCGCTTCTTCAAGCTGGTGCGCTTGTTTGGCAGCGACAGTGCAGGGTCGAGCTCCTAGCGACCGCTAAATACCGCTTTGCGTTTTGCCAGGAAAGCGCCGATGCCCTCGGCGCCGTCGGCAGTGCGGGCCATTGCGGCAATGCCGTCGGCCTCGTATTGCATCTGGGTTTCCAGGCCGCTGTCGAAGCTGCTGTTGAGCAAGGTCTTGACCTGGCCAAAGGCTCTGGTCGGCCCTTTTGCCAGGGTGCCGGCCAGTTCCATGGCGCTGGCCATCAATTCCTCATCCGCTTCGACCTGGTTGACCAGGCCCCAGTCCAGGGCTTGTTCCGCGCTCAGGCGGCGATTGGTCATCATTAATTCCTTGGTGCGCAGTATGCCGATGCGACGGGGCAGGAAGTAGCTGGCGGATCCATCCGGGGACAGGCCGGCGGCGGTGTAGGCCATGGTGAATTTGGCGGATTGGGCGGCGATTGCGAAATCGCCGGCGATGGCGAGGCTGAAACCGGCGCCGGCTGCACTGCCGTTGATCGCCATGATCACCGGCGCATCCATGCGGTTGATGCTTGCTATGGTGGCGTGGAGCGCAGTGGTAATCTGTCGCAAGCCGACGGCGACCGCATCACCCATATCGGCGAAGGAGGCCAGGTCGCCACCGGCGCAAAACATCGCGCCCTGGCCGGTGACAATAACGGCGCGGACGTCGTTGTTTTCCCGGAGCGTGAGCACCGTCTCTAGTAATTGCTGCGCCATGGCAAGATTCAGGGCATTGGCGTTATCGGGGCGATTCAGGGTCACCACCGCAATCTGGTTTTCTATGAGGCACTGTACACACTCTGCTTGACTCATGGCACTATCCGCTTTGGTTTAATGAGAGGGGAGGTTAAGAGGTAGGGGAGGTTAAATGAGACTGAAACCAGCGTCAACCGGGGGAGTCTATCATCCTAGAATCCGCAGTTGGGCATGGAATTATCGGGAAATCCCAGCTTGCCAGGCAAGGCGTCGCTCGCAGGTAATGGCCTATACCCTTGCCAAGAGCGATAACGAAGACCTGGCAAGCTGGGGTTTTTCGAGAAACCATGCAGCGATTTTCCATTCACCCAATGAGTGAGCAAGCGGAATTGAATATTTTATGTCATATCAATACCTTGAAGCGAAATTGAGCGTCCGACTGCGGAATCTAGGATCGTGCATATTCTATTGTTGTCAGCCTATGATGCACCCAGTCACCGCTATTGGCGACAGGGGCTGGAGCGCTACTGTGCGGATTATCGCTTTACCCAGTTGGCGCTGCCGGCGCGCTTTTTCAGCTGGAGGATTCGGGGCAACAGCTTGAGTTGGGCGTTTACTTGTCGCGAGACCCTGGAGCAAGACTTTGACCTGGTGCTGGCTACCTCCCAGGTGGATCTCAGTTCACTGCGCGGTATGGTGCCCCGCCTGGCCCTGATCCCGACTATCTTGTACTTTCACGAAAACCAGTTTGCCTACCCCGCGAGCGGCGATCAGCGGGTTTCGGTTGAGCCGCAGATGGTTAATCTGTACAGCGCGCTGTGTGCCGAGCAATTGGTATTCAACAGCAGTTGGAACCGGGACAGCTTCTTGCAGGGGGTGCGGCTGTTGCTGCGACGCCTGCCCGATCATGTGCCCGCCGGCCTGCCCGAGCTATTGGCCGACAGGGCGCAGGTGTTGCCGGTGCCGATTGATATCGGTAGCCCACTGCCACGCCAGCCCGGAGCGGTGTTGCAACTGGTATGGAATCATCGCTGGGAATACGACAAGGGGCCGGCCATTCTGTTGGCGGCCATTCGCCACTGCATCGAGCAGGCATTGCCGGTGTGTTTTCACCTGCTCGGCCAGCAGTTCAAACGCCGGCCGTCGGAATTTGACCAGATCGAGAAATTGCTGGGGGCGAATCCGGTTGCAGCGGGTCACTGGGGGCGCATAGAGGATCGGCAGCGCTATCTGGCATTGCTGGGTGGTGCCGATGTGGTGTTGTCCACGGCACTGCACGAATTCCAGGGGCTGGCGGTGATGGAGGCGGTGGCGCAGGGCTGTTTGCCGCTGGTGCCGGATCGGCTCAGCTATCCCGAGTTCTTCCCGGGTCGCTGTCGCTACCCTTCATCGCCACTGGATGCGGATATCGAGGGCAGGGCAATCGCTGCGGGGCTGTCACAGTTGTTGGCCCGGGCGAGGCAGGCCGATTGGCCCGCGCTACCCGCCATGGATGACTATGGCTGGGCCGGGCTCGGTCCGCGGTACCAGGCCACGATGCGCCAATGCGTCGCCGATGGTCTGCGCTCAGATTGGCAATGATTGGCAATGACAGTATCATGGCGCCCGCCCCATCAGCTGCATTGAGTATCCCATGAGTAAAGAGCATAAAGCGTGTAAAGAGCGCGTTTTAACCGGCATCACCACCACTGGCACCCCGCACCTGGGTAATTATGTAGGAGCGATACGCCCCGCTATTGAAGCCAGCCAGGATGCCAATCGAGAATCCTTTTTCTTCTTGGCGGACTACCACGGCATTATCAAATGCCAGCAACCGGAGCTGCTGCGACAGTCTACGCTGGAGGTGGCCGCCACCTGGCTGGCTCTTGGTCTCGATCCGGACAAAGTGGTGTTCTATCGTCAATCCGATGTGCCTGAAATCATGGAATTGACCTGGATGCTCTCCTGTGTCTGCGCCAAGGGATTGATGAACCGGTCTCACGCTTACAAGGCGGCACTGGCGGATAACGAGGCCGCGGGAGACGATCCGGATGCCGGTATTACCATGGGGCTGTTTTCCTACCCGGTGCTGATGGCCGCGGACATTCTGCTGTTCAACGCCCATCATGTGCCGGTAGGGCGGGATCAGGCGCAGCATATCGAGATGGCGCGGTGCATGGCCCAGCGTTTTAACCATATCTATGGCGAACACTTTGTGCTGCCGGAAGCCGTGATTGATGATTCCGTGGCGCTACTGGTGGGCCTGGATGGCCGCAAAATGAGTAAGAGCTATGGCAATACCATCCCGTTGTTCCTGCCCGAGAAGAAGCTGCAAAAAGCCATCAACAAGATCAAGACCAATTTGCTGGAGCCAGGGGAGCCCAAAGACATCGAGAATTCGTCGGTGTTCCAGATTTGGCAGGCTTTCGCCACGGCTGAGCAAAGCGAGTATATGAAGCAGCAGTATGCCGTCGGTATCGCCTGGGGGCAGGCCAAGAAAGAGTTGTTTGCCCTGATTGACGAACAGCTGCGGGAGCCTCGTAGGCGTTACCAGGAACTGCTCCGCAGTGGAGAGGAAATCGAGAGCATCTTGTGCCAGGGTGCGGCCAAGGCCCGGGCCCAGGCGGCGCCGCTGATGGCCAGCCTCCGCAAGGCCCAGGGCATTCAGGCGATAGCCAATTGTTTCACCCCGCAATAGCGGGGGCTCTGATGGGGCCTGCTGGTGCAAACCGGGGTGATTCGGGCCAATTTCTGGACTACATTAAAGGGATGGACGGGGGCGGTAGCAATATTCTTGCCGGTTAAAGTAAGATCTGATGGTTAGAGTGATCGTATAAAAATGGATCTGATTTCGCAGTGTAAGAATAAGAGCGTGGCATATTTCAGCGAGATATTCCGCGAGTTGGTTGACCAATTACCCCAGTTGCTTATCGATAAAACTGCCGCCGCCGATAATGATATGCAACGCACTCGCTATCTGGAGGCCCACAAGAGTATCCAGCCCCTGCGTCGACAGCTTGCCAGCGGCTACCAGCGAGCGCTGGAGCAGGCCTTCGACGATTTTGCCGCGGGCCGTGAGCCCAGGCCCGAACCGGCACAGGAATTCAGCCAACTCGCACTGGTCGACAAGTCCCAGTACGAGGACGATGTGGCGATTCGCACCATGGCGAGCAAAGCCAGCGCCCTTAACGGCGAGGAGTTGTGGAAGCTGAACCGGCGCTTTGCCGTGGCCCGTGGCGGCAAAAAGTTCACTGAAGAATTGAATCCCTGCGGTCCCTACCAGCTCTGTGTTGCCATGCGCGAGACCTATAGCGCACTGGAGGTAGAGCCGGCTATCAAGCTATGGCTGTACCAGCTCTATGAGCAGCAGATACTGGCTCTAACCGATTCGCTCTACCAGACGCTGAACCAGCAGTTGGCTGAGCAGGGCGTGCTCAAGACCCTGAGCTTTACCATGTCGAGTGTGGTCGTGCGCAGCGCAGTTGGTGGCTCATCGCAGGTCGCGGAGGCGCCACAGCAGCAGCGCCCGCAGTCGGAGCCCGATGCGGCGAACGATTCGGCGCGACTGGTATCCGGCGGACTGGCGAGCGCGGCGGATGAGGCAGCCGGCCTGGTTCCCCTGGTGAGCCCGGCGGTCGAGCGCAGGCAGACTCGGGTAATGGATGCTATCCGCGCGGTGCAGCACAAACGCTGTCAGTCCGGCGCGCCGCGCACCCGTACCGCCGGCGGGGTCAGTTACGGCGCCATTGATACCGATGGTGTGGTGGGGCAGGCAGATACATTTACCCAGCGGGAACTGGCACTGGCTCTCGGTGTGTTGCAGACAGCCTTGCAATTGCCCACGGCTCGACAGGCCGATCCCCGGAGAGTGGCTGAGACCGAAGGCCAGTTGATCGGCGAACTTGGCGCCGCTGCCCGGCAGAACGCGAGACAGAAGCTTACCGCAGTCGATGCTGACACTATCGACCTGGTCGGCATGCTGTTCGACTATATGCTGGATGATCCGCAATTGCCCGACGGGCTCAAATCCCTGCTCAGCCATCTGCATACGCCTTATCTCAAAGTGGCGCTGCTGGACAAGGCGTTTTTTGCCACTGCCAAACATCCGGCCCGCTGTCTCCTCGATGTGATGGCGGCGGCGGGCGCTCGCTGGGTGCGGGAGGGAGACGATGACGAGAAAGTCTATCAGCGCATTCGCCATGTGGTGGAGCGAGTGCTCAAGGAATTCGATGATGACTTGTCTTTTTTTGATGAATTGCTCAAGGATTTTACGCGGTTTGTCAAAGTGCTGGAAAAGCGTGCCGACCTCTCCACCCAGCGTTCGGTGGAGGCGGAGAAAGGCCTGGAGCAGTTGAGCCAGGCCAGGGCCCTGGTCGATCAGCAGATTTGGTGTCGTATTGACGGCGCTGAGTTACCCACACCGGTGCTGGAATTACTGGAGCAGCCCTGGACGGACTACCTGGTATTCAACTATCTGCGCCATGGCGACACCAGCGAAAGCTGGCTTGCGGGCCTCGACGTGGTCGAGCAAGTGCTCAGTAGTCTCAGACCACGACAAGGCGATGCTACTGCGGCGCAGTTGCAGGCCGATCATGCCGCGCTCAACACCTTGATCGAGGCGGGGTTTGCCAGCCTCGGTTATGACGGCGATGAGGGGCGGCGCTTGCTGGCGGCCCTGGGCGACGCGCAGGCCCAGGCACTGCGGGGGCAAATTCCGCAGCTCGACGAGCAAAAACATGCCGCTGGTGCACGCGCACCGGGTTCAGCCATTGCCCGCCAGATGCAGCAGCAGTGTGCTCGCGAGGGTGGGCCAAAGTCGCGGGATGACAAGCGGCTCTCGGAACTATCAACACAGGAACAAGCTCTTGCGGACAGCTTGTCCAGCGTCAATTTTGGCACCTGGTTCGAATTCAATCGCGGTACTGACGACACCCGCCTGCGCCTGAAACTGTCCTGGTATAGCTCGGTCAGCGGCAATTATATGTTTGT
>CBDUUA010000029.1:0-11842 GCA_965370135.1 uncultured Cellvibrionales bacterium | reverse complement strand
TAAAGAGTATGAGAGTCGGCCTGTAAGCCGGGTTCTGTCGAGAGCAGTCATTCATCTGGGACTTCCGTCACCGAAAGCCTCGAGCAACCTACCCGAATCCGGCGCGGACCACGCCTGCGGATTCCTATTTGGTCTTGCTCCGGGTGGAGTTTACCTTGCCACGGACTGTTGCCAGCCGCGCGGTGCGCTCTTACCGCACCCTTTCACCCTTACCGGCTCACCTTGCGGTATCACCGGCGGTCTACTCTCTGCTGCACTGGTCGTAGGCTCACGCCTCCCAGCAGTTAGCTGGCACCCCGTCCTATGGAGCCCGGACTTTCCTCCCCGCCACCAGAACTCTCGCCCCGGCAACAGAGCGACTGCCCGGCCGACTCTCATAGGGGCGAGATTACCGGGTTGACCCGAACGGCGCAAGCTATACCTGCTCGCTGCCCCCCGTAAGCCAATCATAGAGCTGTCGCTTCCTGAGGCCGGTTACCCGGGCGGCAATCGCAGCTGCCCGGGCCGGCGCCAACTCGGCCGCCAGCGCCCGCAGCCATTTTTGGCTCACTGCGTCCAGGGAGTCCATTCTTGACGTGTCGCCCTCGATGACCAGCACGATCTCACCTCGCTGCTGATTGCTATCCGCAGCAACCCAATGTTGTAACTGCACCAGGGTGGTCAGGCGCACGGTCTCAAAAGTCTTGGTCAACTCGCGACAAAATGCAACGCGCCGTCCTGGGCCCAGGGTCGCCACCAGTGCGTCCAGCGCAGCCGCAATACGATGGCAGGATTCGTAGATCACCAAAGTCTCATCGCGCTCGGCCAGGCCTTGCAAACGCGTTAACCGCGACTGGGCCTTGGCAGGCAGGAAACCTGCAAAATAGACCTGGTCAGAGGGCAGGCCGGACACCGACAAAGCCGCCACCATGGCACTGACGCCAGGCACCGGCGTCACCACAATATCGGCATCGTGGGCTGCTCGCACCAGCCGATAACCCGGATCCGATATCAAGGGTGTACCGGCATCGGAAATCAGGGCGACTCGACTGCCCTGAGCCATCAACTTTAACAGGTAATCCGTGCGCTCGACTTCGTTGTGTTCATGATAAGCCAGCATCGGCGTGTCTATGGCAAAGTGTTTAAGCAATTTGCCACTGTGTCTGGTATCCTCTGCCGCGATATAATCCACCGATTGCAGCGTGTGTATGGCCCGAGGCGCCATATCATCCAGATTGCCGATCGGTGTTGCAACTATATATAACTGGCCCGCAGAAAGCATTGTAGACGGATTACCCGACGCATGAGAACGCGCACACTATACCGCAGCCACTACCTGTTTTTTGGTTTTTTACTGGCGCTTGCCGGCTGCACCAGCGCGCCGGTCAGTCCGCCGGTGCAGACACCCGCACCAGCGCACAGTGCCGACGACTGGCTCAATCTGTCACGAACCGCCCCCGCCGGCCAGCGTGCAGAGTATCAACTCAAAGCCGCACAGCTATTCCGGCAACAAGGCCAAATCGACTCGGCCAAAAACATCCTGCGCGCCATACCCCGACAACAACTGCAAGGCCAGGCAGCCAGCGACTACCTGAGCCTTGGCGCCAGCATCATTGCCCTTGAAAATGGCAGTGCAGCCGCGATTGACTGGCTAAACGCCAGCGAACAACAAGCCCTGTTGCAGCGCAGCACCCCGGCACAGCGAGCAAGCGTGTACACCTTGCTAGCGGATATGCAGGACCAATCCGGCCAGCACCTCGCTGCTGCCGGGATACGCGTACGCATCAGCAACTCATTGACTAGCGACCAGGCACGGGCCGACAACCAGGACGCCATCTGGCGGTCGCTGATGCAAGCACCGCCACCGACTCTTGAGCAGGGCCTCGATAGCAGGCCAGCTCTTGAGCCGACACTGCGCGGCTGGTGCCAATTAGCGTTGCTGGTGCAATCACTGGCCGGGGATATTGACCAACAAGTGCAGCTGATTGACCGATGGCAGCATAACTGGCCCACTCATCCCGCCACCTTGAGACCTCCCGGCGAGGTTGATCTGCTGCGCCACCTGGCGCAGAGCAAGCCGGCACAGATTGCCGTGCTGCTACCCATGAGTGGCCCTTTGAAAGACGCCGGTCACGCCATCCGGGACGGCATCCTGAGCGCCTACTTCGACGCCCGGGTTCGCGGCGCGACCAGCTCCACGCTGGTCTTCTACGACACCGAAACCAACGCCGACATGGCGGCTCTCTATCAAAAGGCGGTCGACCGGGGCGCCGAGCTGATTATTGGCCCATTGCGAAAAAATCGGGTTGAGGCCTTGCTGCGATTCAGCGACGGCATGGTTCCAGTGCTGGCCCTGAACTACACAGCCGACGGACTGGAGACCGGTGACAACTTTTACCAGCTGGGGCTATCCAGCGCCGACGATGCCAGAGCCGCCGCCGCACGCGCCGAAAAACTGAACTACCATCGGGCCTTTGTTATTCATGGCGTCGATAAACAAAGTACCCGTAGCGCCCAGGCCTTCCAGCAGGCCTGGCTGGCCGAGGGCGGGGAAACCGTGGCGATGGTAGAGTTCGACTCTGATCGATCCGCGTCTGAGCGCATCAAGAAAGGCCTGCATATCGACCGCAGCCAACAGCGGGCCCGGGTACTGGAGAGTATTACCGGCACCAGTATGGAGTATAACCCCCGCCGCCGACAAGATATCGATTTCGTCTACCTTCCCGTGGGCGCCCAGCAAGCGCGATCAATCAAACCCTTGCTGGCGTTCCACTTTGCCCAGAATCTACCTGTCTACGCGTCATCGCGAGTCTACCGGGGCAAGCCCGACCCTCAGGGAGATGCCGACTTGAATGGCGTCTACTTTACCGATACCCCCTGGGCACTGGGATCCGAACCAATTCAGCAGCAACGCATTGACGACTATATAGAGCGAGGCGGCGCGCCGTCTAAAAATCTTTACGCCCTCGGTGTCGATGCCCTGCAACTCGCCCCGCGCATACCGCAAATGCTGTATACCCCGGGCATGCGCTTCGAGGGCATGACAGGAGTCCTGAGCTTGTCCGCCCAGGGCATTATTTTACGTCGGCCCTCCTGGGCCGTATTCCGCGGTGGCGTTGCCACATTACTCAAGGAGGACAAGCATGAGAGCATGGATGCTCGCACGACTCAAAACCAGGGCGACCCGCAGCAAGAGCGGCCCGCCGACGACCGGCCAGTACTTTGAAAACTACGCGCTGGAATACCTTCAGACCAGGGGTTTACGGCTGGTAGAACGTAATTTTCACTGCCCTCTAGGCGAAATAGATCTCATTATGCACGACCGTAATACCCTGGTATTTATCGAGGTCAAATTTCGACAGCGCAGCCACTATGGCGACAGCGTAGAGCAGGTCACTCATCGAAAAAAGAAAAAATTGATCAATAGCGCGCTCATGTATCTATCCCGTCATGCTCAGTACGCCAATGTGCCCTGCCGCTTTGACGTGGTGGCAATCTCTCCGGGCCAGGGCTCGGCTGCCACCGTAAACTGGATTAGCAACGCACTGGAGATCGTCTGACAGACGCCATCGAATCGAGCATGACTATGGACCCCGTGAGCATTATCAACGAAATTTTCGCCGCCCATATCGAGGATATTTCATCGACGGCCGTGGCGCTGGCGGAGCCACTCAGTGAGGCCAGCGAGGTCATCGTGCACGGCCTGCTATCGGACAAAAAAATACTGTGTGCCGGTGGCGGCAGCAACAGTGCGCTGGCGCAGATCTTTGCCAGCCACCTGGTCAATCACTTCACCCGCGAACGCCCCGGGCTGCCGGCTATCGCGCTCTCAGCCGATACCTGCTTGCTGAATGCCGTCAGCGAAAGCAGCCAATATGCGGAAACCATCGCAAGACAGGTCAGCACCCTGGGCAACCCCGGCGACATTCTTTTTTTGCTCGCGGGCTCGAGTAACGGCGACTCCCTGATTCGCGCCATGCGCGCCGCCCACGAGCGAGAGTTAACCGTAGTATTGTGCCACGGCGACCACCATGCGGATGTCGTCTCCTTACTCAACACCCAGGATGTTGAGCTGGGCGTGCCCGTCAGGAGCACACCCCAGTTGATGGAGGCCTATCTGGTTATCATCAACTGCCTGTGCGAGCTCATCGACCGTTTTCTCTTTGGCGGCGAATAATCCCGAACCCACTTTACACGCTCAACTGCTCAACCAGGATTCAAACCATCGAAATTACAAAAAAAATTCACGCTCGCACACTCATGAAAAACCTGGTATTCGCCACCATCACCCTGGTTTTTTACTTGCTTGTGGCTTGCAGCAGCGCGCCAACAGATCAGCGAGTCGCCTCGCAGCACCAGCAGAGCCAGCGCAGCTTCGGGCGCATGTTGGACGATATCTCCATCGAGACCAAAGCCCTGAGCAATGTACGCAAGGCAGATACGGCTCTGCGAGACGCCAATATCGGCATTGTCAGTGTCAACGGTATCGTGCTGCTAGCGGGGCAAGTACCCTCCCCCCAGCTAAAGCAGCTCGCAGCGCAGACCGTGGCAGATGTTCGCTACGTGCGCAAAGTGCACAATGAATTGACTGTGGGGCAGGCTAACGATTTCGGGGGACGCACCAACGACTCCTGGATCACCACCCGAATCAAGTCCAGAATGCTGTTTTCAAGCAGCGTCGATCCCGCAGAGGTGAAAGTCGTCACCGAAAGCGGCGTCGTCTATCTACTGGGCTTGGTTAACCAACAAAGTGCGGACAAGGCGGTCAATATGGCGCGCAACACCAACGGCGTACAAAAGGTCGTCAGAATTTTTGAGTACATCGACTGAATTTTTGACTGCATCAGCCGGCCGTCGCGTCTGCGAACTTCCTGCCGGGTCAGCCTATTTAACCACCCGCAATGACGGCTTGTTGTCATCGGGAGCACCGTCATCCGGGGCTGTCGGCTGGGGGGGTGGCGGCTCATCGTCATCAAACACCATGCCGCGACCATTTTCACGGGCATACAAGCCCCTGATGGCGGCGACAGGCACCAGCACATCGGTGGGAACACCACCGAAGCGGGCATTGAAACGCATCAGGTGATTGCCCAACTCCATACTGGCCACCGCGCCCGGGGCAATATTGAGCACGATCTGGCCATCCTCCACATACTGCTGCGGCACCTGCACTCCCGGCGCATAGGCGTCCACCAGTACGTAGGGCGTACAGTTATTATCGACAATCCACTCGTACATCGCCCTCACCAGATAGGGGCGACTGGAAGTCATAGTCACAACACGATCCCCATCTAACGAACCCGGTTCAAGAGGCTCGAATCGGGCGCATTTCGATTTCCAGCTCCGAGAGACTGGCGCCGAAAGATTTCATCTGGAAGACGCGATCCATATAATCGAACAAGGGTTCGGTCTGCTTGGTCTGGGGCAGCTGAATACCCAGCTTCGGCAGGCGCCAGAGTATGGGGCCAAGACAACAATCGACCAGGGTAAATTCCTCACTCATAAAGAAAGGCTTGTCGCCAAAAATAGGCGCTATGCCCATAAGACTATCGCGCAAATCCTTGCGTGCGGCCTCCACGGCTTTTTCCCCGCCACGATTCTGCTCAATGGTATCGACGAGAGCACACCAATCCCGCTCAATGCGATAAATCCACAGGCGGCACTGCCCTCGAGCCACCGGATAAACAGGCAACAAAGGGGGATGAGGATAGCGCTCATCCAGGTATTCCATCATGATCTTGGACTCGTACAGCACCAAATCCCGATCGAGCAGCGTAGGCAAACTGTTATAGGGGTTCAGGTCTGCCAATTCGTCCGGCCTTTCATTGCTGTCCACGTCGATAATATCGACAGTTACCCCTTTCTCAGCCAGTACAATTCGCACCCGGTGGCTGTAATGGTCATTGCCATCGGAGAAAAAAGTCATTGAAGATCGCTTGACCAATACTCCCATCTGTAGCACCTCAGTTTGAAATTAACGAGAACTCGCCCGGAAACGACAGTCCCGGAGAGAGGGAGCGTATCGCAACATGTCGCACCACCACACAGGTGGAAATTTAAAATATAATCAACGACCGCCGAAGGCTGCCGCACGAAAATACAAACTCAGTGCACGTCTTTCCAGTATTCGCGATTCAGCAGCCAGGCGAAAACCAGGAAAATAGCCAGGAAGAACATGACATAGATACCCAGGCGCTGACGCTCCAGCGCAATGGGTTCAGCCATGTAAGTCATAAAATTAGTCAGGTCATGCACGGTCTGCTCGAATTCCGCCGGCGTTTGCCTGCCGGTATCTGCCACATGCTCGATAACACCGCAGAGATGATGCTCGGCATCGTCCCCGGGTAGACATTTCTGCGTGCCCTGCAGCTCGTGCATGACATTGGGCATGCCTACATCCTTGAACACCAGGTTGTTAACACCCCAGGGCCGGCCGTCATCACCATAGAAAGTCAGCAAATATGTGTACAACCAATCCGAACCCCGCAAGCGGGCCACCAGGGTCAGGTCCGGCGGTGTGACACCAAACCACTTTTTAGCCGTTTTTTCGGGCATGGCATTGACCATCAGGTCACCGATCTTGGAGTCATCAAAAATCAGGTACTCTTCAGCCAACTCCAATGGTATACCCAGATCCGTCGCCACCCGCTCGTAACGCGAGTAACCGGCTTCATGACAGCCCATGCAATAGTTGACAAAGGTGGCCGCACCCCTCTGTAGCGAGGCCTGGTCCCGCAGATCAACCTTGGCATCATAGCAATCTATTTGACCACATGACTTGCCACCAGAAGCCAGCGCACCAAAGGCGGTGAGCAGCAGCGTTAGGGTAAGAGCTATTTTTGTCATTTCATTGTCACCCTTTCTGGAACCGGTTTGGTGTTCTCGGCCTTGGTGTACCAGGGCATGAGTATGAAGAAGGCGAAATAGACCACCGTGAATATCTGTGCCACCGTGGTTCTGCCGGGAGTCGCCGGCATTGCACCCAGATAGCCCAACACCAGAAAGGCAACAGCAAAGCTGACGATGGCCACTTTGGTTCCCCAGCCCTTATAGCGCCAGGACTTGACCGGACTGCGATCTAGCCAGGGCAATACAAACATAATCGCAATTGCGCCCCCCATCACCACAAAGCCCCAGAACTTGGCATCGACACCAAACAAGGGATAGGTAACCGCTCGCAACATGGCGTAGAAAGGCGTGTAGTACCAGGTCGGCGCGATGTGCTCAGGCGTCTTGAGGGAATTGGCCTGCTCGAAATTGGCATATTCAAGGAAATAGCCACCCATTTCCGGCAGGAAAAAAATGATAAAACAGAACACAAACAGGAAGATGACGACCCCGACAATATCGTGAACGGTGTAGTAGGGATGAAACGCGATACCGTCTTTGGGAATGCCGTTTTCATCCTTGTTGTTCTTGATTTCAACACCGTCGGGATTGAGCGAACCGACATGGTGCAAAGCGAGAATGTGCAACAGCACCAGCGCCAGCAGCACAATCGGCACGGCCACCACATGCAGGGCGAAAAACCGGTTCAGGGTGACACCCGAGATAAGGTAGTCACCACGAATCCATTCTACGATATCGGGTCCGACCACCGGAATCGCGCCAAACAGCGATACGATGACCTGGGCGCCCCAGTACGACATATTCCCCCAGGGCAACACATAGCCTAAAAAGCCTTCAGCCATCAGTGCCAGGTAGATCAGCATACCGAAGATCCAAACCAGTTCACGGGGCTTTTTATAAGAGCCGTACAGCAAGCCGCGGAACATATGCAGGTAGACCACGGCAAAGAAAGCCGAGGCGCCGGTGGAGTGCATATAACGCAACAGCCAGCCGTATTCGACGTCTCGCATAATGTACTCGACCGAGGCAAATGCCCCCTCGGCAGTCGGCACGTACATCATGGTCAACCAGACGCCAGTGAGCAACTGGTTCACCAGCACCAACAGGGAAAGCACACCGAAGAAATACCAGAAATTAAAGTTCTTGGGCGTCCAGTACTCACCCATATGGGTGTTCCACGCCTTCACTATCGGCAGGCGCTCATCAACCCAGTCACGCAATCCAATCAGTGCCTTCATTACACCACCTCCGGATTTTCGCCAATGACAATAACGGTGTCGCTCACATAGTGGTAGAGAGGCACATCGAGGTTGGTAGGCGCCGGCACGTTTTTGTATACGCGCCCCGAAAGATCGAAGCGCGAACCATGGCAGGGGCAGAAGAAACCACCCAGCCAGTCCGCACCCAGGTCAGCCGCGGCCAGCTCCGGGCGAAACTTCGGCGTGCAGCCGAGGTGCGTGCACAGACCCACTAATACGACGTACTCAGGCTTGATCGCCCGGGCCTCGCCCATCGCGTACTCAGGTTGATTAGAGCGCAATGACTCGGGGTCGGCGAGACGATCCGTCTGCTGGCCGAGGGCGGCAAGCTCTTCCTCGGTGCGATGCACAATATAAACCGGCTTACCGCGCCACTCGGCCACAACCATCTCACCCGGCCTGATTTTACTGATATCAACCTTCACCGGGGCACCCGCCGCCTTCGCTTTGGCACTCGGATTCCATGATTTCACAAAAGGCACTGCTACGCCGACCATTCCGGCCGCACCGACCACAGCGGTTGCCGCCGTCAAAAAGCGACGTCGGCCGCTATTTACGTCGTCATTACTCATGACGTATTTCTCCCACTACAACTGATTTTCATTAGATGTCGTCGAAACTACCATTGATAGCTACCATTTGATAACCACAATTGATAAACGCAATGCCGAACCAACCATCACCGGCATCCGAGCGCAAAAGTGGGCTGGATGGTAAATAAAATGCGCGGGAGTTTCAACCGGTTTAGGCGCACTGTCGACTCCACTCCCGGTAAAACATTCATGCACCAAACATAAAAAAACGCCCGGAATGAAACGCATTCGGGCGTTCTCGCTAGCGCTGGTTCCGAATACCCAAGATTAGCGCTTGGAGTACTGAGGACGTTTACGCGCTTTGCGCAATCCGACTTTCTTGCGCTCAACCTCGCGAGAATCACGAGTTACATAGCCGGCCTGACGCAGGGGCTGCCGCAAGGACTCGTCATATTCAATCAAGGCGCGGGTAATGCCGTGACGAATGGCGCCGGCCTGGCCGAAGCTGCCTCCGCCCCGCACTGTAATATTGACATCAAATTTTTCGCCCAGACCAACCAACTCCAGCGGCTGGCGAACAATCATTCTTGCCACCTCGCGCCCGAAAAAATTATCCAGACTACGGCTATTGATGGTGATGCCGCCTGCGCCGGAGCGCAGGAATACTCGCGCTGTTGAGGTTTTGCGCCTACCTGTACCGTAATATTGTGTCACTGACATAGCTTGCTACCCGTTAGTTCTATCCGTTAGTTCTATCCGTTAAATATCCAACACTTGAGGTTGCTGAGCCGTATGCGGGTGCTCGGACCCGGCATACACTTTGAGCTTGCGAAACATGGCACGGCCCAGCGAGTTTTTAGGCAGCATTCCCTTGACCGCTGTTTCCAGAATACGCTCCGGAGCCTTATCACGCAGTTTTTCAAAAGTAATACTCTTCAAACCACCAGGGTAACCCGAGTGGCTGTAGTAGATTTTATTCTTGCTCTTGTTGCCGCTGACACGCACTTTATCGGCGTTCAGCACGACGATATAGTCTCCGGTGTCTACGTGGGGGGTATACTCGGGCTTATGTTTGCCGCGCAGGCGATGCGCAATCTCAGCGGCGAGACGCCCCAAAGTCTTGCCATCGGCGTCTACCACGAACCATTCCTGCATTACGCTATCGGGCTTTGCACTATATGTTTTCATTTGTTTTCCGTCGCCGGCGTCATCTTGAAAAAAGAGCGCGAATACTACACAAAGGATCGACCCATTTCAAGTCTTCAGCAGATCATCTGCGATTAAGGCGCGCACCGGCATTATACCCGCCCCCATACCCGCCCCCTCCTGGTTGCACATGGTAACCGCGACTAGGGCCGGTGCTCCCGTCCCAGGTAATCGTGGGATTGCATTTCCAACAGACGGCTGCGAGTGCGTTCGAATTCAAAACCCAGTTGCCCCTCCCGATAGAGATCTTGCAGCGGCACTTCCGCCGACAGCACCAGCTTGACATTGCGGTCGTAGAATTCATCCACCAGACTGATAAAACGTCGCGCACGATCATCCTGCCGGCAAAAGCGGGGAACATTACTGAGCAATACCGCGTGGAACTCCCGCGCCAGCTCAATATAGTCGTTCTGGCTGCGAGGTCCGTCGCACAACGCCGAGAAGTCAAACCAGGCGACATCATCGGCCACCCAGCGAGCGTCGATCATGCGCCCCTCGATCTCCATTTGCTGATCCGCCAGGCCCGGCTCTGGCGCCAGCGACAAGAAACTGCGCATCAAGCTGGCGTCAGCCTGCTGATCCAGCGGCGAGTGATAGAGTTCGGCCCGCTCCAGCGCTCGCAAGCGGTAATCGACACCGCCGTCGACATTGACCACCTCGGTATGCTGCTTGATCAGTGCGATGGCAGCCAGGAAACGAGATCGTTGTAAACCATTGAGGTACAAGTCATCGGGAATAATATTAGAGGTGGCAACGAGCACCACTCCCCGCGCAAACATGGCCTCCATGAGTCCACCAAGGATCATGGCATCGGTAATATCTGAAACAAAAAACTCATCGAAACACAGCACCCGGGTGTCATCGGCAAAACGCGCCGCGATCACCTCCAGTGGATTTTTCTCACCTTCCAGGGATTTGAGTTGCCGGTGCACCTGGCGCATAAACCGATGGAAGTGGGTGCGCTTCTTTTCGCCAAAAGGCAGCACCTCATAGAATAAATCCATCAGGTAGGTCTTACCCCGGCCGACGCCGCCCCAAAAATACAGGCCGCGCACAGCTTGCCATGACTGAACCTGCTTGCCACGCCCCCACACGCGCTGCATCAAGCCCGGGGTTTCTCGAGAGTGACTGCCAAGCAATTCACTGTAGAGTCGATCCAGGTGGTCAATGGCCAGCTGCTGGGCCGGATCGGACACAAAGCCCGGTTTATTCAAATCCCGCTGATACCGCTGTCCGGGTGTCATATCCATGATCCTAGATTCCAGGATGATCCCACATCGCGCCCACCCGCTCCCGGGCCCATGGGCTGATCAATTTGGCGGCCACTTTACCGACCTCGATAAACTTTGGCAATCCAGCCGCCTTCTGTTGGCTCGCCATCCGTGTTTTAATTGCCGCCGGTAACAATAATCGTCATGAGGAATCTTGTGTGTATACCTTTCCCGAGCTGGTAGTGATTGGAGTGGCCGCCCTGTTGATCGGCATGGGTGCCGGCATTTTATTTTCCAGGCTCTTCAACACCGAAAACCGCAAAAGTCGCGAGCTGGAAAAGCAGCTGCAGGAGGCCAGCGCCGAACTCAAGAACTACCAGCAGGAAGTTTCTGACCACTACGTCAAAACCGCCAGACTGGTCGGCAACCTGACGGAAAGCTACCGCAATGTGCACAACCATCTTGCCGAGGGCGCGGCAACACTGCTGAATACCCGTGGTGCAGCACCACTGATGAAAACCATACCCAGCCGCGAGCAAATCGAAGCTATCTCAGAACCGGTGAGGGAGGACAAAGTATTGCCACCCCTGGACTACGCGCCAAAAAAATCACCAGGGGAGAAGGGTATGCTCGATGAAAGCTTCGGCCTCGATAAGGGTCCCACCAGAGCCCCAGAGACCAACCCGCTACAAGAGCTCTACGGCGTCGAGGGCGCCAGCGCCGAAGCCGGAAGCAAAGCCCCTGAGGGCACAAGACACTAAGCGAGTAGCCGGCACTCAGGCCGGATTATCGATATCGACAAATT
>CBDUUA010000028.1:0-11852 GCA_965370135.1 uncultured Cellvibrionales bacterium | reverse complement strand
TGCACGTCGGTAGCGTATTTATCCACCAGCTCCACCACATCAAAGATCAGGGCAAACAACGCCATCCGCACCAACACCCCGTTATCGGCCTGGCGAAAAATCGCCAAATTGGGGTTTTCATTGAGATCGTTGTCGAGTTCGTTGGCCTCTTTGCGTGAATCCCGCGGCATTGGGTGCATGATGACGGTATTGGGCTCACAAAAGCGCGTGTACATGGCCTGGTTCAGCCGATACTGGCCTCGATACAGATCCGCCTCCTCGCTGCTGGAGAAACGCTCCTCCTGGATGCGGGTCGAATAGGCAATATCGACGTTGCTGATGCTTTGCTCCATGGAGTCCGACTCCACCACCTGATGCCCCAACTCCCGCAAGCTCTCGACGATTTCTGCCGGCATCCTGAGTGCCTCGGGGGATATCAGCACCATGCTTACAGCATCAAACAGGCCGAGCATTTTGCACAGGGAGTGGACAGTGCGCCCGTAGCGAAGATCACCGATAAGCGCGATGCGCAGCCCATCCAGATTTCGGGCGGAGGCCTTCAGCTCTTTCTGGATGGTATACAAATCGAGCAGGGCCTGGCTAGGGTGCTCATTGGAGCCATCCCCGCCGTTGACCACGGGAACCCGGCTGGCAGCGGCAAATTCCGCCACCGAACCCACCTGGGGATGACGCATCACAATGGCGTCACTGTAGCCGCTGATGACACGGGCAGTATCGTACAGCGACTCGCCCTTGGCGATAGCCGTATGTTCAAAGCCTGTGGTTTCGCGCACGTCACCCCCCAGCAAATTGAAGGCGCAGCCAAAACTGACCCGGGTGCGGGTGCTGGGCTCAAAAAACATACTGCCCAGGATCGCGCCGTCGAGCACCTTGGTCAGTTTCTGTCGCTGGGCATAGGGTTCCATGCGATCAGCGACTGCAAACACCTCAAGGATATCCTCTCTTTCAAACTGCCCGATACTGAGGATATGAGCGCCGGCAAATTTCACACTGTTCTCCCTGCTGTTTCCTGTTAGTCGAGGCCAGTCCCATCCTGCACCAGCTGGCTGCCATAGTCTTGCAGTGCCAGCAGAATGTCCCGCTGCGCATCACTGAGGTCGGGTTCGGCCAATTTTTGCTGCAGCAGTTCGCGGTACTGCGCGAGCACCAGTGGCGCTCCCGCCGCCGGGTCTTGCAGGCGTCGCTGCCGCCAGTTCTGCCACTCGCCCTGCTCCGTCGCCGACAGGCTCTGGGGATAATTGCGAGCGCGATAACGAAACAAAAGCGGCGCCAAACGCTCATCCTGAAACGGCCAGTAATCCTGGGCCAGTTGCTCGGGGGTGGCAGCGCGGACGCGTTCCATCAGTATTCGATCCTGGTCGCCAAAGAAGCCGGCATACAATTGTGTATCCGGGTCGTCATTCCCACGGGGCATGTCACTGAATACCGGCACCAGCTTTTTCGCAACAGCGTCCCGCGCTGCCACCAGGGTCTGTCGATGCTCCTCGCAAACCGAGGGATCGATGCCCAGGCGCTGATAGCCGGCCTCGTTCAGTATCTTGGGCGTAACCACCATGGGGCTGCGATTTATGTGCACGGTCTTGAGCGCGATGCGCTCGACCCCCTCCCCCAGAGCCTGCCGGGTACTGAACAACCGTCGCCGAATCTCTTCCGCCGGCAGATCCAGCAAGCTGCCGGGATCGCTGGCCAAATCGAATACGACAATGCCGTTGGCATTGACCGGGTGGGTCATTAGCGGCAGCACCAGCGCGGCACAGCCGCGAGTGGCGGGATAGCGCGAGGAGATATGCAGCACCGCCTGAGGCTGTGCGGGATTCAGGTGCATCGCTACCTCACGCTTGCGGCGCAGGCCATAGGCATAATCGTATAAACGCGGCTGGCTGCTTTTGATCAAACGCGCCAGGCCAATGGTGGCCTCAACATCGGCCAGCGCATCGTGAGCATGTTGGTGGCCGATACCATTGGCCACGGTAAGATCCGCCAATTTAAAGCTGGGGGCACCGGTATCCCGCAATGGCCAGTTGATACCCTCGGGCCGCAGCGCATAACACATGCGCACCACATCGATCAGGTCCCAGCGTGAATTACCGTGCTGCCACTCGCGCCCATAGGCGTCGTGAAAGTTTCGGTACAGAGTATAGCGAGTGATTTCGTCGTCGAAACGAATGCTGTTATAGCCAACACCGCAGGTGTATGAGCGCGACAACTCGGCATGAATGCGCTGGATAAATTCGGCTTCGCAGAGCCCGCGTTCCAGCGCCAGTTGCGGCGTGATACCGGTGATGAGGCAGGCCTGGGGGTGGGGCAAAAAGTCCGGCGCCGGACGACAATAGACTTCCAGGGGCACGCCGACAGGATTGAGATTCTCGTCGGTGCGAATACCAGCAAATTGCACCGGCCGATCCCGCGAGGGGTCGGCGCCAAAGGTTTCGTAATCGTGCCAGTAGAGAGTATTCATCCAGTAGAGAGTATTCTTTAAGTGTTGATGGCCGCAACACCGCCGCTGCGCTCACCCCAATAGTCAAAACAAAGCCCTATTGAAGGCAGAAGCGTTCAACCGCGGTTTGCAGGACTATTTAATATCCAGCTCGTGCTCTTCAATTCGCTGCTTCCACAGGGCCGGGCCGGATTGGTGCACCGACTGTCCCTGGCTATCGACCGCCACCGTCACCGGCATCTCGCTGACATCAAATTCATAGATAGCTTCCATGCCCAGCTCGGGAAAAGCCACCACCCTGGCCGATTTAATGGCCTTGGACACCAGATAGGCGGCGCCCCCGACAGCCATAAGATAGACGGCGCCAAACTCCCGGATCGCCGCTATCGCCACGGGCCCACGCTCGGCCTTGCCGATCATCCCCTGCAAGCCGGTTTCCACCAGCAGGGTGCGGGTGAATTTATCCATGCGGGTGGCAGTGGTCGGGCCCGCCGGCCCCACAACTTCATCGCGTACGGGATCTACCGGCCCCACGTAGTAAATAAAGCGGCCCTTGAGGTCAACCGGAAGGTTCTCGCCATTGGCCAGCATATCGACCATTTTCTTATGCGCGGCATCGCGGCCGGTCAGCATCTTGCCCGACAACAACAGGGTATCCCCAGGCTGCCAACTGCGGGTATCCGCCGCGGTAACGGTGTCCAGATTGACTCGACGCACACTGTCACCAGGCTGCCAACTGATATCGGGCCAGTCATCCAGCGAGGGCGGTGTAAATTCCGCAGCGCCGGAGCCGTCCAGGGTAAAGTGAATATGGCGGGTCGCGGCACAATTGGGAATCAGGGCCACCGGCTTGTTGGCGGCGTGGGTGGGATAGTCCACAACCTTGACGTCCATCACCGTGGTCAAACCACCGAGGCCCTGCGCGCCGATGCCCAGTCGGTTGATCTTGTCGAATAATTCCAGACGCAACTCTTCGGCGCGGTTTTGTGCGCCCCGCTGTTGCAATTCGTGAATATCGATAGGCTCCATCAGCGCCTGCTTGGCCAGCAACATCGCTTTCTCGGCGGTACCGCCGATACCGATACCCAACATGCCCGGAGGACACCAACCGGCGCCCATGGTCGGCACCACGCTCATCACCCAGTCCACCACCGAGTCCGAGGGGTTCAACATGGCAAACTTCGACTTGGCTTCGCTGCCGCCGCCCTTGGCCGCCACATCGATATCGACGGTATCGCCGGCCACCAACTCGTAGTGTATGACCGCCGGCGTATTGTCTTTGGTGTTTCTGCGAGCACCATCGGGATCCTCGAGAATAGACGCCCGCAACACATTGTCCGGATTCAGGTAAGCCCGACGCACGCCCTCATTGATCATGTCGGTAACGCTGATATCGGCATCCCACTGCACATTCATACCGACCCGCACAAACACGGTGACAATACCCGTGTCCTGGCATATCGGCCGATGCCCCTGGGCGCACATGCGGGAGTTGATCAGGATTTGCGCAATGGCGTCCTTCGCCGCTTCCGATTGCTCCTTGTGGTAGGCTTGTTCCATCGCCTTGATAAAGTCCACCGGATGATAGTAGGAAATATACTGAAGTGCATCGGCAATGCTTTCGATTAAATCGTCCTGGCGAATAATAGTCATGCCCCGGCTAACTCCTGTAAAATAGGTAAAAGTGTTCCGCCATCCATCGATGGCGCGTTTGTTATTTTGCCAAAAGCAAGCAGTCTGATACCGCAGGCTATTAACAGATGCCGCTCAAGGCTGTTAATCAAACCGCTCACGGCTGCAGATTCCGCTGTTACGGCTCCTGTAAGGTCTTGATTGATCCCTGCAAATCGAGCAACTTGCGGTTCATCTGGGTGCGATAGCCGTTAAAGGAATCGACCCACTCCTCAGTGCCGGCGACCCGCTTCTGCAAATCATCATTGCTGGTACTGAGAGATTCGGCGGTATCCTGGATATCCGTCAGCGCCTGTTGCTGGACCTCCAGCTGCTCTTGCAGGGTGCTCAATTGACCGGCAACTTGCGTACTTGCCTCGACCTGGTCTTCAACTACCGCGACGGCGAGCGCCGTTTCCGACAGTTCAGTTTTGATCTGCTGGTCGAACTCGCCCTGTGTTTTCAATGCGGCCTGTAAACTGGCGATATCCTTGCCGTGCTGGGCGAGATCCTGTTTCGCTCGCTTCCAGACATTGTCCCAGAGTTTGCGAATCTCACCGTCCATTTCCTTGATCTTGACTTGCAGTGCGACACTGGACTGGCTGGCACTCTCATCGGTAACAGACAAACGCTGCTCAAGTTTTTGCAGACGACCGCTGGCGTCTATCAACTGCAGGCGAGAACTCTGCAATTGCTCGTTGAGTAGATACGTCCAGCCCCCCAGGGCGGCCACTGCCAACAGGCACAGTAGCACCAATAGCCAACCACCACTTTCTTTGCGCGGTTTTGGCGCCGGTTTATGGGCCTTTGCACGCTTCCCCCGCGCCTGCTGGCGGAAAGCGATTTCCTCTTGATCCAGTTTGAGTGCGGGTATGGCATCCAATGTATTTTGATCCGACGACATGGTAAGCATTTTCTCCAATACCAGCACGGGTGGGTTTTACACCCTTCATTTGCGGCAGGGCGAATTTAACCATGCCAGCCCTGAGATGTTAATGACCGACGACAGTTTTTTAGCGGGTGTTGCTTTCTATCTACGAACAAAGCTGTCTATCTACGAATAAAGCTGTAGGCCAGAGCACAGGACCACCGTTAACCGTTCCACAGGCACATCTCGGGGCTGGCATTTAAGCCAAGGTTCTGGTAGCTTGCACACGCGCCCACGCAGACGTTTTTACACGCTTTCACGCAAACCATGGAGTAGCACCAATATGCCATTCGAATTACCCGCCCTGCCCTATGAAAAAGATGCGCTTCAGCCGCATATTTCAGCTGAAACCCTGGAATTTCACTACGGCAAGCATCACCAAACCTACGTGGATAAACTCAACGGCCTGATTCCCGGCACAGATTTTGAAGGGAAGTCCCTCGAAGAAGTTATTCGCGGCGCCAAGGGAGGCATATTCAACAATGCGGCCCAGGTATGGAATCACAGCTTTTACTGGAATTGCCTCAGCCCCAACGGTGGCGGCAAGGCTGATGGCGCCATAGCCGATGCTATTAACAGCTCTTTCGGCTCCTTCGATCAGTTTCAGCAAGAGTTCACCAATAGCGCCGTCAACAACTTTGGCTCAGGCTGGACCTGGCTGGTAAAACAGGCCGACGGCTCAATCGCTATCGTCAATACCAGCAATGCCGATACCCCATTGACCAGCGATGCAACGCCGTTGATGACCGCTGACGTTTGGGAGCACGCCTACTATATCGACTATCGCAATGCCCGCCCCAAGTATATGGAAGCATTCTGGGCACTGGTAAACTGGGATTTCGTCAACGCCAACCTGGCCGCCTGACACCATCCTGAGCAGTTCCCGGGGAGGCCAACCAAAGGCCTCCCATTTTATGGTCTCGCTTATCATCCGCCTCTCCGCCCCTCTGCCCCTCTGCCCCGTTGCCTCGCTTCCATACCGCTGCGCAGAAGCCCCTGGACACGAGGCATTAATCCGAATACCGAAACAGCCCTACTGAAATACTGAACGTAGAACCAGGTGCCAGGATAATGAGCAAGGTCCTTATCAGACACAAACACAATAAATCCCGCGACGAGATTCATAGCGTCATCGAAGATATACAAGAGTTGCTGCAAACCCGCTATCACCTGAAAACCCACTGGCGTGGTGACGACGCGATGGAGTTCCAGCGCCCGGGGCTAGACGGCGAATTGAGTATGGAGCCGGGATGCCTGGTGATAAAAATGAAACTGGGGGTGATGCTGGGCATCTATTCGCGCACCATCCAGACCAAGTTGGAAAACGCCATCACCGAAAGACTGTCCGCCCCGGGGCCATCGTAGAGCTGAACCCGGTGCAAGCCACTGCAGCGCAAGCAGCCTGAGCCAGGCCAAATCCAGAGACACTTCGCTACTTTCTTCATCTTCACCAACGACCAGCCACAGACGACCAGCACAGCAAACCGCAGTGCAACAATCCTAAATACAGCAAGAATACAGCAAGCAAAAAAAAGCCCCGGCAACTGCCAGGGCTTGTTGAGGCCGTAAATGGCTTCGGTCGACTTACATCATGCCGCCCATGCCACCCATACCGCCCATGCCACCCATGCCTGGGTCCATAGGCATACCACCACCAGCGCCTTTTTCTTCCGGCAGCTCGGTGACCATCGCTTCGGTCGTGATCATCAAACCAGCGATAGAGGAAGCCGCTTGCAGCGCTGTACGAGTGACTTTGGCGGGATCGAGAATACCCATCTCGATCATATCGCCATACTCACCGGTACCGGCATTGTAGCCCTGATTGCCTTTAAGCTGGCGCACTTTGTCGAGAACCACAGAGGCTTCGTCACCGGAATTGGCCACGATCTGGCGCAGGGGCATTTCCATGGCGCGCAGTGCCGCGTTGACACCATGGGTCTGGTCTTCGTTATCGCCTTCGAGGCCAGTGATAGCGTCGATAACGCGAACCAGGGCCACACCACCGCCCGCTACCACGCCTTCTTCTACCGCAGCGCGAGTAGAGTGCAGGGCATCTTCAACGCGGGCTTTCTTTTCTTTCATCTCAACTTCGGTGGCGGCTCCCACCTTGATGACGGCAACACCGCCGGCCAGCTTGGCCACGCGCTCTTGCAGTTTTTCACGGTCGTAGTCGGAGGATGTATTTTCGACCTGAACGCGAATCTCGTTGACTCGAGCAGCGATGGCATCGTGATCACCGGCACCGTCGACGATGACGGTGTTGTCCTTGTCCAGGGTTACGCGCTTGGCGCTGCCCAGATGCTCCAGGGTAACCGCTTCCAGTTCCAGGCCGACTTCTTCAGAGATAACCGTACCGCCTGTCAGGGTCGCGATATCCTGCAACATGGCCTTGCGACGGTCGCCAAAACCAGGCGCCTTACAAGCAGAGACCTTGATGATGCCACGCATATTGTTCACTACCAGGGTAGCCAGCGCTTCGCCCTCAACGTCCTCGGCAACGATCAGCAGCGGCTTGCCGGCCTTGGCTACCTGCTCCAGCAGCGGCAGCAGATCACGGATATTGGAGATCTTTTTGTCTACCAGCAGGATGAAGGGAGTTTCCAGCTCGGCTTCCATCTTCTCGCTGTTGTTGATGAAGTAGGGAGACAGGTAGCCGCGATCAAACTGCATACCTTCGACCACGTCCAGCTCATTCTCCAAGCTGTTGCCTTCCTCGACGGTGATGACACCCTCTTTACCTACCTTGTCCATTGCCTCGGCGATAATATCCCCGACTTGCTGGTCGCTATTCGCAGAGATGGAGCCCACCTGGGCTATGGACTTGTTGTCGACACAGGGGGTAGACATTTTCTCGAGCTCTGCAACCGCAGCGATCACTGCTTTGTCGATACCGCGCTTGAGATCCATGGGATTCATGCCGGCCGCTACCGACTTAAGGCCTTCGTTGAGGATGGCCTGGGCCAATACGGTCGCTGTGGTGGTACCGTCACCGGCGTCATCAGAAGCACGGGAAGCAACTTCCTTGAGCATTTGCGCGCCCATATTCTCAAAGCGATCGGGCAGTTCAATTTCCTTGGCCACGGAGACGCCGTCTTTAGTGACTGTCGGCGCACCAAAAGACTTGTCCAAAACTACGTTGCGACCCTTGGGGCCCAGGGTAATCTTGACTGCATTGGCCAGAATATTGACCCCTTCGAGCATTTTTTGACGAGCTTCGTCGCCGAAAGTAAGCTGTTTTGCCATTTGTAGAGTTCCTTTACGTAAACTGTATGAATCAGAAATCAGAAAAACTTTTGTACGTAGCTATTTACTCAGCCATTTACTCAGCTGTTTACTCAACTACGCCATAAATTTCGCTTTCGCTCATGATGATCAACTCTTCACCGTCGATTTTGACGGTATTGCCTGAGTACTGACCAAAGATCACCGTGTCGCCTACGTTCAGGGCAACCGGGCGCACCTCACCGCTATCCAGGATTGCGCCGTCACCGACTGCAACAACCTCTCCCTGATTCGGCTTTTCTTTGGCGCTACCTGGGAGAACGATGCCTCCGGCAGACAGTTCCTCTTCTTCCTTGCGGCGCACAACAACACGATCGCGTAGTGGACGAATTTTCATTACTGGTTTTGCTCCTATTGGGTCCTATTGAGTTAAAACGGGCTACGTGAAACAACACACACCCTTTTTCTGGATACATTCATCGACCTCAGAGGGCCAATTAGCACTCTCCAGCGAGGAGTGCTAATCATAGGGGCCAAAACTGAGGAGTCAAGTCACACCGAGGCAACTTTCCTTCGATCACTGAAATGGGGGATATCGATGGGGAATTCAAGGCTCAGGTGAAATTAATCAGTCATCCCGGCGCTGGAATTCACCTTCGATCACATTGTCCCGGGACTGAGCTGCCGGCCCCGACGCCGAGGTAGTCATCGCAACAGACCCCATTTGCAAGGTCACGCGCTTGAGTATGGCCGCGGCCATCTGCCGTCGCAGTGACGGCACCAGGCAAGCAAAACCGACAGTATCGGTGATAAAACCCGGCGTCAGCAAAAAGGCGCCACTCATCACCAGCAGTGCGCCCTCGACCAGTTCATTGGCAGGCACCTGCCCGGAGTCCAGGCGCTGGCGGGCTTTCATAAGGGTACTGAAGCCCTCCCGACGCAGCAGCGAGGCCCCTAGCACCGCGGTAAAAAATACAATGGCAACCGTCGGCAATACACCGACAACCGAACCCAGCTTAATCAGCAGGATCAGCTCCAGGGTGGGCACGAGAATAAATAACAGCACAAGAAAAGGCATAGGTCTGACTCAAAAAGGAATGATTGAGCCCATCAATCTGGAGGCGAAACCTGCTATTTTCAAGGCCTGGCGACAGCTTGCGCTCTGGGTTCATCTGCGGCAGCATAGCGCTTGCGCCCTGCCCCGGTAATACGCCCTTGTCCAAGCCCGCAGTCCATGACCACACCGCCATCCTGCTGGTCATCAGCCGCATTCCCCGGGGCCGGGTGGCCAGCTACGGCCAAATCGCACAGCTCGCGGGCCTGCCGGGCAGAGCCCGGCTGGTCGGACTTATTCTTTCGCGCCTGCCCGCCGATAGCTCGATTCCATGGCATCGAGTCATCAACGCCCGGGGCGAGCTGTCCTTTGCCACTGACAGTCGCGCTTATCGGCGGCAGCGAGAGGCCCTCCAGGCCGAAGGGGTGGTGTTTCGGGGGCAGCGGATCAAGCTGGGGCAGTATCGCTGGACGCCTTGACTGAATCACCATGCCAGGGAGCAATGCGGAACAGCATCAGCATCCCCGGCATTGCGAACAACACGCAGAGCCAGAAGAACGATGTCCAGCCAATCTGCTCGACGATAATGCCGGTCAGGGAGTTGGCCAGTGTGCGCGGCAAGGCGGTCACCGCAGACAACAGCGCGAACTGGGTGGCGGCGAACAAGGGGCTGGTAATACGGGCGATATAGGCGATAAAAGCGGCGGTACCGAGGCCTACCCCCAGGTATTCGAAACCGATCACAAGGGCGAGGATGGCGGGCTCGGGCCCCGCCTGGGACAGCCATACAAACCCCAGGATGCTGACCACCTGCACCACGCCAAAGATCCACAGCGATCGATTGATACCCCAGCGCATCATCAGCGGAATGGCCATCATGCCGCCGATAATGGATGGCCACAGCGCCGCATTTTTAGCGATAATGCCAATTTCCTTGAGTCCAAATCCCAGGTCGATATAAAAGGTCGTTGACAGGGCCGTGGCCATATTGTCACCGAGCTTGTAGAGAAACATAAACAGCAGGATTTCGACACTCACCAGAGTGCCGAAGCGCTGGAAGAACTCTTTGAAAGGCTCCACCACAGCATTTCTGAGCGAGGTCGGCACCTTGTCGGCGGGCACCGTGTCGGCCACGCTGAGCGTTAGCAGCACACCGAACACCATGCAACAACCCACCACCATAAACACACTGTGCCAGGGCAGGTAATCGGCCAGGATCAACGCCAGCCCCCCGGGAATCAAGCCGGAGATACGATAGGCCTGCACATGGATCGAGTTGCCCGCAGCCAACTCATCATCCCGGAGATACTCCCGGCGAAACGCGTCCAACACCACATCCTGGCTGGCACTGAGAAAGGCCATTGCCGCAGCCAGGTAGGCGATAGTCCAGAGCGACTTTTGCGGGTCGAGCCAGCCAATGGCAGCGATGGCAATACCGATACCGACCTGGGTAAATAGCATCCAACCCCGGCGGTGACCCAGCAGCGGAAAGGAATAGCGATCCATGACCGGCGACCAGAGAAACTTCCAGGCGTAGGGAATCCCCACCAGCGAAAAGAAGCCGATCTCTTTCAAGCCGATGTGTTCGGTGCGCAACCAGGCCGGGATCAATTGATAGATGACGTAGAGCGGCAGCCCGGAGCTGAATCCGGTAAACACGCAGACCAACATGCGGCGATTGAATATCGCTGCCCAGAAGTCACGCCGGGAAGACGGAGGGGACATAGAAGATGCTGAGGACGTAGACGGTGGTGGGGACATAGACAGCGGGTGTAACTCCAATGAGCATATTTTAGTTTTGGCAATGACCCGGTTTTTTGCAAGCATTGCGCCCGGCAAAGTTGTTTCCAGGTTGAAGTTGTTTCCAGGTTGGAGCACCAAAGAAATTATCGAGAAGGCTGTGGTCTGCTACCCGAATTCCCTTTCGCAGCTACCCGGCACGATGCTTCTTATTAATCGCGAAAATTAACAAATTGTAGCGGCTGCTCAAAATCGGCTGTTCGCAACTGGGCCATCAGTTGCTGCAACTCATCCCGTTTCTTGCCGCTGATCCGCACCTGCTCATCCTGGATGGTCGCCTGCAGCTTGAGCTTGCCGGACTTCACCTGTTTGACGATTTTTTTTGCCAGCTCCCGGTCGAGACCGTGCTGCATGGTGATCACCTGCAACACCTGCTTACCGGATGCGGTGGCATCGCCGACCTGCATCGCCAGCGGGTCGATCTGGCATTTGATCAGGCTGATTCTGAGCATATCGACCATCTGCTGTAGCTGGAAATCGGCCTCGGCATGAATATTGATGACCTTGTCCACCAGCTCGAAACCGGCATCAATGCCTTTAAAATCAAAGCGGTTGCCAACAATTCGACCGGCCTGGTCGACGGCATTGGTGAGCTGGTGCATATCCACTTCCGATACCACATCAAAACTTGGCATAATACTATTCTCCATACTCTTTCTTTTAAAAACAGAATGCTGAAACAGCCCGGACTGAACGGTCTGGGAACAAGCCACCGACATTGATTGACAAAACAGCCATAC
>CBDUUA010000027.1:0-12113 GCA_965370135.1 uncultured Cellvibrionales bacterium | reverse complement strand
CTAGAATAGATCATCTTCCAGCAGTTCATCGCCAGAGGCAGAACCACCGAGGCTGCTGGTGCCGGGATCTGCGTAGTCGGTAGGCGCCAGTTCACTGCGAAAAATTTCGAACAGGGCATCGTCCTGGCCGGGCTGCGCCAATAGCCCGGAAGTCGGGTCAATGCGAACCATGGTCAAGCCGTCTGGTTGCTCCCAATCCCGCTGGGGCAGGCCTTGCAAGGCCTGCTTCATGAAACGCATCCATATCGGCAGCGCCGCGGTGCCGCCGAATTCCCGCCTGCCCAAAAGCTGATTTTGATCGAAGCCCACCCAGGTCGTGGTCACGACATCGCGGTTGAAACCGGAAAACCAGGCATCGGTTGGGCCGTTGGTAGTGCCGGTTTTGCCCGCCAGGTCGGATCGACCCAGGGCCTGGGCGCGGGTGGCTGTGCCTTTGCGAATAACATCCTTTAGCATCGAGTTCATCAGGTAGTGAATTCTCGGATCCATGATTCGAGGCGCGAGAACGATATCACCATCCACAGGGCTATCCTTGGCGTCTGGCTTGGTGCTGGATTTGCGGACTCTCCTGCGCAGGTCGCAATCCGCGCAAGCAACGGCGGGGTTGGCGGTATAGAGGACGTCACCGTCGATGTCCTGAATTTCAGATATCACGTAGGGGGTCACCAAAAAGCCCCCATTGGAGAGTGCGGCATACGCTCTCACCAATTCCATGGGGCTAATCGTCAAGGTGCCCAGCGCCAGGGATAAATCCCGGGGTAGGTCACTGGCCTTAAAGCCGAATTGGGTTACGTAATTGATGGTGTCCCGGACGCCCACCGAGCGCAACAGCCGAATCGAAACCAGGTTGCGCGACAGATACAGTGCTTTTCGCAGCCGGGTTGGCCCATAGAATCGACCGGTGGAATTGACCGGTCGCCAGGTTGCCTCCAGTCTGTCGTCCTCGAATACCACAGGTGCATCGTTGATTATGCTGGCAGCGGTGAATCCATTCTCCAGGGCAGCGGCGTACAGGAACGGTTTGAAATTGGAGCCGGGCTGGCGTTTGGCCTGGGTGACCCGATTAAATTTGCTTTGCTGGAAATCCAGCCCGCCAACCAGGGACAGGATGGATCCGTCCTCGGATCGTAGCGATATTAGTGCCGCCTGCGCCTGGGGTATTTGACCGAGTTGCCACTTTCCATTCAGTTGTCTCAGGCGAATAATATCGCCTACAGCGAACAGCTTGGAGGCGGACTGAGGCGCCTTGCCCACGCTGTCGACGGAGAGTTGTGGTCTGGCATCACTGAGGCCTGCATTCCAGCCTAGCGCCACAGTATCACCGTTAGCCATCAAGGCGGAAACGCTCTTGTCACTGGTCGCTATGACGACGGCGGCATGCTGCTCGCCAATGGTTTGCATATTTGCCAGTGTTGACTGCCAGTCCTGTAGGGGCAGCTCTCCGGATTTTTGCTCTGTTGGGTCCGGCAGCGGCAGTTGGCCTTCAGGCCCGCGATAACCGTGGCGCTTGTCATAGGAGAACAAACCGTTCAATACGGCTTCTGTGGCGTGTGCTTGCAGTGCGCTATCGATCGTTGTGATGACGTTATAGCCCTTGGTGTAGGCGTCTGGCCCGAAGCGCGCCACCATCTCAGAGCGCGCCATTTCTGCCACCCAGGGTGCGTTCAGCTCAAGTTTGCTGCCGTGCCGGCTGGCTGTGACCGGGGCGGCGATGGCCTCTTTCAGCGCTGCTGCATCGATGAAATCAAGCTTGAACATACGAGCAAGAATCCAATTGCGGCGGGACAGCGCGCGCTCGGGGTTGGCCAGCGGGTTATAGATCGATGGCGCTTTGGGGAGGCCGGCAATCATGGCCAGTTGCGGCAGATCCAGTTGATCGATATTTTTGCCATAGTACACCTGGGCCGCGGCGCCAATGCCATAGGCGCGATTGCCCAGGTAGATTTTATTGACGTACAACTCCATGATTTCTTGCTTGCTCAGGTCATGGTCGATACGCAGGGCCAGCAGGATCTCGGTAAACTTGCGGGTAAAAGTGCGCTCGCGACTGAGGAAATAGTTTTTGGCCACCTGCATGGTGATGGTGGAGCCCCCCGAACGGATACTACCGGTGGAGGCCAGTTCAGTAGCCGCGCGCAGTAAACCAGTAAGGTCGACGCCGTGGTGTTCAAGAAAGGTATCGTCCTCCGCGGCCAGGATGGCGTGGATGAAGCCCGTGGGCACTTCCTCGTAAGTTACAGGGCTTCGCTTCTTCTCGCCGAATTCACCAATCAGGACGCCATCTTTGGAATAAACTCGCAGTGGAATCTGTAGATGAATTTCCCGAAGTGAGTCGACAGCTGGCAATTTCGGGCTAAGGTATAGGTAGATGCCGGCGGCGGCGACCACGGCGCCAGCGACACACACAGCGGTAAGCCAGACAAAGAATTTTAAAAGATGTTTACGCTTGCTCATAGGGTACGTTTACTTACAGGGGAATCGGCTCACAATTTCGCAATCAATTTTACTCGGCGGCCATTATAAGCTTATTTTCCACCGATATTCATTTGCGCTATTGTTAAACCTGATATTTACTTAATTCATCATAAAAGCTCTCTAAGTTGCCGAAAAATAGGATATTCAGCGTGTTTGGACTCTTTGGTAAGAAAAAGCTCACCACAGTGCTCGGTCTCGACATCAGTTCGTCATCGGTAAAGTTGCTGGAGCTCAGCAAAGTTGGCGATAACTATAAAGTCGAGAGCTACGCGGTCGCTTCCCTGCCTCCCAACGCCGTGGTTGAGAAAAATATCAACGACGTGGAAGCGGTAGCCGAAACCATCAGTAAAACAGTCGATATTGCCCGAACCAAGGTCAAGAATGCAGCGCTGGCGGTAGCCGGTTCCGCTGTCATTACCAAGGTTATCGAGATGGATAAGTCACTCACAGACGAGCAGATGGAGGCGCAAATATCTCTTGAAGCAGATCAGTACATCCCCTACCCCCTGGACGAAGTAGCCATTGATTTTGAAGTGGAGGGGGAGTCCGAGCGCAATCCCGAGCAAGTGGAAGTACTGTTGGCCGCGTGTCGGGAAGAAAACGTGGAATTGCGAGCAGATGCTTTAGAGGCTGCCAATTTGAACGCCATGATTGTCGACGTTGAAGCCTATGCCTTGCAGCGCGCCTTTGAGCGGATGATCAAGTCGCAACTGGAGTTGGACGATGACCAGGTGGTGGCGGTGGTAGACATTGGCGCTACCATGACGACCTTGAGCGTATTTAATAGTGGCGAAGCCAAATATACGAGAGAACAGCTATTCGGCGGCAAGCAATTGACAGAGGAAATTCAACGCCGTTATGGGCTGTCGGTAGAGGAAGCTGGCTTGGCCAAAAAGCAGGGCGGTCTTCCCGACGACTATGAGCAAGAGGTTCTCGAGCCCTTCAAGGAGGCGGTGGTGCAGCAGATTACTCGCTCACTGCAATTCTTCTTCTCCTCAAGCCCCTTCAACGATGTTGATTTTATTGTTCTTGCCGGCGGTGTCGCCGCTATGCCTGGCCTGTGTGAGTTGGTTCAGGAGCGCCTGGGTACGCCCACCGCGACTGCCAACCCGTTTGCCAATATGGCAGTGGCCTCGAAAGTGAATTCGGTAGCCCTGGGTAATGACGCACCGGCGATGATGATTGCTTGTGGCCTGGCGATGAGGAGTTTTGCCTAATGCCAAATATTAATCTATTACCCTGGCGAGAAGAGCGTAGAAAAGAGCTCAAGCAGGAGTTCTTTGCCATTCTGGGCGCCGTTGCCGTTGGCGGCATAGTTTGCGTTGGCTTGGTGTGGATGGCGATGAACCTGTCCATTGATAACCAGCGCGATCGCAATGGTTTTCTCCAGAGGCATATTGCCGACCTGGAGCTACAGGTAAAGGAAATCAAGCAGTTGAAGCAGCGCCGTGCGGAGTTGCTGGAGCGCATGAAAATTATCCAGAATTTGCAGGGTAATCGGCCGGTGATCACCCGAGTATTCAGTGAACTCGTCACCTCCCTGCCCGATGGCGTGTACTTCACCAAGTTGGGTCTCAAGGGCAGGAAACTCAGTATCGCCGGCACTGCTGAATCCAATAATCGGGTCTCCAGTCTAATGCGCAAGCTCGACCAGTCCGAGTGGTTTGAAAGTCCCAATCTTACCCAGGTGAAAGCCAATCCGGGGTATGGGGAGCAGGCGAGTGATTTCACCATGTCGGTAAAATTGGTGCTACCAGGAATGGACGATGAAGAGTCAAGTTCGAAGAAGAAAAAGACCAAGCGCAAGACCAAGAAGAGCAGGGGCTGAGGGAGGATATAACGAATGGCAATAGCTGATACATTGCGGTCCCTGCAGGAAATCGATTTTGACGATCTCAGCATGGACAATTTGGGTACCTGGCCAACGCCAATCAAGGCGCTGGTGTGGGTAGTTGTATTCGCCGCTATCCTGGCCGCAGGCTATTTTATGCTGGTCCAGTCACAGCAGGAGGTGCTGGAGCGGGAACAGGCCCAGGAAATCCAGTTGCGAGCGCTCTATGAGCGCAGGGCCGAGGAGGCTGCCAATTTGGATGCCTACCGCGTGCAGATGGCTGAAATAGAAAAGAACTTTGGTGTTTTGTTGAGTCAACTACCTGAGGATACGGAAGTTCCGGGCCTGCTGGATGATATTTCCAATGTGGGAGTGAGCAACGGTCTGGTACTGGATTTCATCGGGCTCAAGCCGGAGCAGCGCAAGGAGTTCTACGTAGAGCTGCCTATTACTATTAAAGCATCGGGTAGCTATCACGATTTCGGGGCCTTTGTCAGCGGTGTGTCTTCGCTACCCCGTATTGTGACGCTGCACGACTTTAATGTTGTGCGAGAAAAGACCAGGGGTGGCAAGGCCGGAAAACTGAAGATGGAAGTTCTGGCCAAGACTTATCGCTACAAGGACGATTGATCTGGGGCATGAGGAAACACGGGAATGAATCGTAGAACACTAGCATTTACACTCTTTCTGCCCTTGCTGCTATCGGGTTGCATAGGAGACGACTATGCGGATATCAAGCAGTTTATGGATGAGGTCAAGGCGCGGCCCAAAAAGAAAATTGAGCCAATCCCCATCTATCCGCCATACAAGTCCTATACGTATAGCGTGATGGCAGGTCGATCACCATTTGCCAAACCCATGGCTATTCAGGAAATCTCACGACTTGTCGGGCCAGTGAGTAGTGTCAAGCCCAATGATGATCGCACGCGAGAGTATCTTGAATCCTTTGCTGTCGAGGCCCTGAGCATGGTGGGTCACATCCAGAAGGGCGGTGTTATGTACGCCCTGGTGAATGATGGCCAGGGCTCGATACACCCGATCTCGAAGGGCAACTATTTGGGTCGCAACCACGGCAAGATCGTCGGCTTGACCGCGACAGAAATCAAATTAATTGAAATCGTACCCGGTGGCGGGGATACCTGGGTGGAACGGCCCAGAACTATCTCCTTACAGGAATAAATTAATAAACAGGTATTGAATCTACGATGGATGCTGTAGCCATGAAAATCAGTGTGATAACAACAGTAACGCAACGAGCTAAAGTTATGTCGCGGGGCCTTTCGGCGCTGCTGTTGGTGGGTGTGTTACCCATGCAGCAGGCCTTGGCGGCCGCTATTAACGATATTGACTTCAACTCCTTGCCTGGTGATAAGATTGAAATCCGGCTCGATTTTGATGAGGCGCCGCCCTCTCCGAAGGCCTACACGATTGAGCAACCGGCTCGTATCGCCATAGATTTGCCCGGGGTTACAAGTAATCTGGCGCAGAAAAAGCACACACTGGATTTTAGCAATGCCCAAAGCGTGATGGTGCTGGAGGCGGGGGGCCGCACTCGAATAATTGTCAATCTGGTGGAGTTGACGGGCTACGAAACCCGGGTAGAGGGCAACAGCTTGTATCTCGTGTTGGGTGACGAGGGAGCGCAGGATTATCTCAAGCCTACTAGCTCTGAAATCGATTCGCAATTTGTAGCCGCTTCAGTGGATAAGGAAATTACTTCCATCGATTTCCAGCGTGGTGAAGCGGGTGAAGGCAAGTTGCTGCTGACGCTGTCTGATCCTTCGGTTAATGTCGACGTCAGTAAGCAGGGACGCAATATCGCCGTAACTTTCGCCGGTGTCGGTATCCCTGAAAACCTGCGGCGAACCTACGATGTGGTGGACTTCGCCACACCCGTGACAACGGTGAGTGCAGACCAGGTGGATGGTACGGCTACCGTGTTGCTGGAGCCCAAAGGTGATTACGATTATCTCGCCTACCAGTTGGACGAGACCTATGTGATCAGCGTGCGCCCCCTGGCCGACGAAGAAATCGAAGCACGCAAGAAAGAGTTCATGTATACCGGGGAAAAACTGTCCCTCAACTTCCAGGATATCGAAGTGCGGGCAGTACTGCAGTTAATCGCCGATTTCACTGAACTAAACCTGGTGGCCAGCGATACGGTCAAGGGCAAGATTACCTTGCGCCTGCAAAATGTTCCCTGGGATCAAGCGCTGGAACTGGTGCTGAAAACCAAGGGCCTGGACAAACGTCAGGTCGGCAATGTGTTGATGGTGGCGCCGGCCCCTGAAATTGCCGCACGGGAACGCCAGGAAATAGAAACCAACAAGCAACTGGAAGAATTGGCTCCGCTACAGACCGAGTACATTCGCATCCTCTATGCCAATGCCGCCGATATCTTTGCACTCTTCCAGTCCGGTGGTGGCGGTAGTGGCGCCGAGTCTACCGGCAGCATTTTATCGCCCCGGGGCCAGGTGATCGTCGATGAGCGCACCAACTCGCTGCTGGTCACTGAAACACCGCAAAAAATCGAGGAAGTGCGACGCCTGATTCGCCTGATCGACGTGCCCGTGCGACAGGTACTGATCGAGTCGCGCATTGTGGTAGCCAACTCCGACTTCTCCCAGGATCTGGGTATCAAGTGGGGTGGCGGGCTGAGAAGCAATTCCGATATGGATGAGGCATCGTCACTGGCTACTGGCTCATTGCAGTCCAATGTGATCGCCCGCCAAACAGGTATACTGCAATTCCCCGATGCCCTGGTGGTTGACCTGGGCGTGCAACAAGCCGGCGCTACGTCCTTCGCAGTAGACTTTGTCAACGACAGGGTGAATCTGACCGCTGAATTGTCAGCCCTGGAGAGCAATGGCCGGGGTGAAGTGGTATCCCAGCCCAAGGTCATTACCGGTGACAAACAGCAGGCCACCATCAAGTCCGGTCAGCAAGTCCCGTATCTGGAGAGCTCCTCCAGTGGTCGCACCACGGTCAAGTTCAAGGATGCGGTGTTGAAACTGGACGTCACTCCCAATATCACCCCGGACGATCGCATCATTATGGATCTGGTGATCAATCAGGACGAAGTGGGTGGCTTTATCAACGGTGAGTTCAACTCCCAGATTCCCATTATCGATACCACCGAGCTGGTCACCCAGGTGCTGGTAGATAATGGAGAAACCATTGTACTCGGCGGGGTATTCCAGCTGCAGGACATCACCCAGGTCACCAAGACCCCGTATCTGGGCGATATTCCCTACCTCGGACGCCTGTTCCGCCGCACCTCGCAGAGCAAAGAAAAGACAGAAACCTTGATCTTTATCACCCCGCGTATATTATCCGACAACCTATTGGATTAATGCGCGATGGCTGATGTCGAAATCGGATAATGTCTTTCTGGTAGGCCCCATGGGGGCCGGCAAATCCACCATCGGCCGCCTTTTGGCGGCCGAGTTGCGTCTGCCTTTTAAAGATTCGGACCAAGAAATAGAGCGGCGTTGTGGCGCCGATATCGCCTGGATTTTCGATCGGGAAGGAGAGCAGGGCTTTCGCGAGCGGGAGAGCGCTATGTTGCTGGAGCTGGCGCAGAGCCAGGGCATTGTACTGGCGACTGGTGGCGGGGCGATTGAGCGGCCGCAGAACCGCCAGTGGCTGGCTGAGCATGGTTTGGTGGTCTATTTACATACCACGGTAGACCGACAGTGTGAGCGCACACTGCGCGATCGCAAGCGACCGCTGCTGCAAACAGAGAATCCACGGCTGGTATTGGAGCAGTTGATGGCGCGCAGGGATCCCCTGTACCGTGACATAGCAGATGTGGTGGTATCCACGGATAGTCGCAATGCCCGCTCGCTGGTTCATGATTTGGTGGTTAAAATACAAGCGGCAACAGCCTCTTCCTGAATGACTCAGAGTTATCCGATCATGACACAGCAGCTTACGGTTGAGCTTGGCGAGCGAAGCTACCCCATCACTATTGGTCGGGGCCTGATTCACAGCCCCGAGTTACTGCGCCGCCATGTGCGTGGCAAGCAGGTACTTATTGTCAGCAATGAAACCGTAGCGCCGCTCTATCTGGAACCGGTGCGGGCGGCTTACTCTCATTTACAGGTCGACACTTGCATCCTGCCCGATGGCGAGCGCTATAAAAACCTCGACATCCTCAATCGCATATTTGATGCGCTGCTGGCGCAACGACATAACAGAACCACTACCCTGGTGGCTCTGGGCGGCGGCGTGGTGGGTGATATGACCGGTTTTGCCGCAGCCTGCTACCAGCGCGGTGTCAATTATATACAGCTGCCCACGACCTTATTGGCCCAGGTTGATTCCTCCGTGGGCGGCAAGACCGCGGTCAATCACAGCGCCGGTAAAAATATGATCGGTGCGTTTTACCAGCCTCGCTGTGTGATCGCCGATATCGATACCCTGGATACCCTGCCGGCGAGGGAGTTCGCGGCGGGCATGGCCGAGGTCATCAAATACGGGCTCATCATCGACAGTGACTTTTTTAGCTGGCTGGAGGCCAACAGCGCCGAACTGCTGGCCCGCAATAGCGAGCTGCTGACTACGGCTATTTATCGCTCCTGTGACAACAAGGCGCGGGTCGTGGCCAGGGATGAGAGAGAGGAGGGTGTCAGGGCTATTCTCAACCTGGGGCATACCTTTGGCCATGCTATCGAAACCTGGCAAGGTTATGGCGACTGGCTGCATGGGGAAGCCGTGGCAGCGGGCATGGTGATAGCCAGTGAGTTATCGGCGCGGCTGGGGTGGATCGATGCCGCCACGGTGGCGCGGATCGTCGAGCTGTTGCGTGTCGTGGGCTTACCGGTGGCGCCACCACCGTCGATGACAGCCGGCCGTTTTCAGGATTTGATGGCGGTTGACAAAAAAGTGCTCGATGGCAAGATGCGGCTGGTGTTGCTGGAGGCGCTGGGCCGCGCCTGCGTCACCAGCGAGCCCGGTGCCGCAGACATTGCGCAGGCGATCGAAGCCAGCCGTGGCTACGCCGCTTGAGTTGCCAGGCTGTCTGTTCCCTCTCTGTTCGGGTGTCGTCAGGGCCTGATTTGTGCCGCTAGCGGTCAGCGTGTAAGATATCCATCCTTTTTCTTGGCACTTTTTCCTGGCGCTCTTTCTTGGTACCGCGTTCGCCCGGCTAGTGTGTTTCTGTAATTCCTTGATTATACAGCAATTTGTGAGTTTTCATGAGGAAAGGACTTTATAGCCCCGGTGACTTTAGGGACAACTGCGGATTTGGTTTGATCGCCCAAATAGAGGGTACTGCCAGCCATGAGTTGTTGTCGACGTCAATCGTATCGCTGACCTGCATGACCCATCGCGGCGGTATCGCTGCCGATGGTAAGACCGGGGACGGTTGTGGTCTACTAATGCAGAAGCCGGATCGTTTTCTGCGGGAGGAAGCGGCGCAATTATTCGATCAGCCCCTGGGGGATCAGTACGCGGTGGGCCAGGTGTTTCTCAGCCCCGATGCACAGCAGTGCGCGGCGCAGAGGCAAGCTGTTGAGGACGCCGTGGTGGCGGAGGGCTTGTCGGTGCTTGGATGGCGCACCGTGCCCACGGATGCCAGTGTGCTGGGTGAAATCGGGCTGGCATCCATGCCGGGTATAGAGCAGGTATTTGTACAGGCCGAAAGCAAGTTGTCGGCACAGGCTTTTTCCGTGGCCCTGTTTGTAGCCCGCCGCAAGGCGGAACTGAAGGTGGGTGAAGACGAGCACTTTTTCATTAACAGTCTGTCGGATGCGGTGCTCGGCTACAAGGGCTTGATCATGCCGGCGGACTTGACCCGTTTCTATCCCGATCTTGCCGATGAGCGTATGGAGACGGCTATCTGCGTGTTTCATCAGCGCTTTTCTACCAATACGCTACCCCGTTGGCCACTGGCGCAACCTTTCCGCTATTTGGCTCACAATGGTGAAATCAACACCATCACCGGTAACCGCAACTGGTCCGAGGCGCGCACCAGCAAGTTTAAAACTGATTTGCTACCTGATATTGAAGCCCTGGCGCCGCTGGTAAATCGAACTGGTTCGGACTCATCGAGCCTGGACAATATGCTGGAAGTGCTACTGGCAGGGGGCATGAATATCAACCGGGCTATCAGCACCCTGGTGCCGCCGGCGTGGCAGAATGTTGAGGATCTCGATCCGGACGAGCGCGCCTTTTTCGAATATTCCTCAATGCATATGGAGCCCTGGGATGGCCCCGCCGGTATGGTCATGACCGACGGCCGTTACGCGATCTGTATGCTGGATCGCAACGGTTTGCGACCGGCGCGCTATGTGGTTACTAAAAACGGTTTTATCACCCTCGCCTCCGAAATCGGCACTTACGATTACCAGCCTGAGGATGTGGTGGAAAAGGGGCGAGTGGGCCCTGGCCAGATTCTCTCGGTGGATACCAAAACCGGACGTATTCGCCATACCAGTGATGTGCGGGGGGATCTCAAGAGCGCCAACCCCTATACCTTGTGGTTGAAGGAACACACGATTCGCATCGAATCTACCTTGCAGGGGGAAGTCGAGCCCGAACTACTTGGTCAGGACATCTTGCCCGTCTATCAAAAAATGTTTCAGGTCTCTTTCGAGGAGCGAGACCAGGTACTGCGTCCGCTGTCAGAGACCGGGCAGGAGGCTGTTGGCTCCATGGGCGATGATACGCCCATGGCCGTGCTATCCGATAAGCAGCGATCGGTATTCGATTACTTTCGCCAGCAGTTTGCCCAAGTCACCAATCCTCCCATTGATCCTTTGCGGGAATCCATTGTGATGTCTCTGGAGACCTGCCTTGGTGTCGAGCAAAATATTTTCGAGGATTCCCCCGAGCATGCGCGGCGCATTATCCTTAGCTCGCCGGTGCTGTCGCCGGGCAAGTATGAACAGCTACTGAAGTTTGAACATCCGGAATTCAAAAAGAGCAGCATCAGTCTGCTCTACAACCCCGAGACCAGTAGTTTGCAGCAGGCGCTGGTCGCGATTGCCGACCGTGCGGAGCAGGCCACTCGCGATAAGGCGGTGCTGTTAATGTTGTCGGACAAGGGTCTGGAGCCGGGCCTGTTGCCGGTCCCCAGCCTACTGGCCACCGGCGCGGTGCACCATCGCCTGATTAGCCAGGGCTTACGCTGTGATGCCAATATCATCGTAGAGACTGCCTCGGCCCGGGATTCCCACCAGATCGCCGCCTTGATCGGCTTTGGCGCCACAGCCGTCTATCCCTATCTTAGTTTCAATATCATCAGCGATATGTTGCGCAGTGGTGAGTTGGTGGGGGATGAAATCAGCACCCACACCCGCTATCGTCGGGGCATCAATAAGGGGCTGATGAAAATCTTATCCAAGATGGGCATATCCACCATCACCTCCTATCGCGGTGCGCAGTTGTTTGAGGCGGTGGGTTTGTCGGATGAAATTGTAAACTTGTGTTTCCACGGGGTGTCCAGTCGTATTCAAGGTGCTCGCTTTGTAGATTTGGAGCGCGAGCAGGCGGAGCTCTCCCGGCAGGCATGGAGCAAGCGCAAGCCCCTCTCCCAGGGCGGCATACTCAAATATGTGCATGGTGGCGAATATCACGCCTTTAACCCGGACGTGGTCATGGCGCTGCAGCGAGCGGTGCAAAGCGGCGATTACGATAACTACCGCGCCTATGCCGAGCTGGTTAACAATCGCCCGGTGACCAGTATCCGCGATTTATTCCAGTTGCGATCAAGCGCTGCGGCTATTCCATTGGATCAGGTTGAATCTATTGAGTCGATTACCTGCCGCTTTGACTCGGCGGGCATGTCCCTGGGCGCGCTGGC
>CBDUUA010000026.1:0-12287 GCA_965370135.1 uncultured Cellvibrionales bacterium | reverse complement strand
AGGCCAGTAGTTCAATTGGTAGAGCACCGGTCTCCAAAACCGGCTGTTGGGGGTTCGAGTCCCTCCTGGCCTGCCAATTTCCGGCTTGCTTTAAAAGTGAGTCAGATCGTTTCGAGGTTCAATACGACACAATGAGTGCCAAAGCGGAAACCAAATCCAGTCCGTTCAATATCTTGAAGTGGAGCCTGGTTGTTGTATTGGTTGCGGCGGCTGTCGTTGGCAACCAGTATTACTCCGATGAAAGCTTGTTGTACCGTGTGCTGGCGATGGTCGCGACCGGCGCGGTAGCTGTTTTTGTCGCACTGGCAACTACACAGGGTGTCGCCTTTGCAACCCTTGTGAAGGGCGCCAGAATTGAAATTCGCAAGGTGGTGTGGCCAACTCGCCCCGAGACACTACAAACTACGTTTATAGTGCTTGCGGTAGTATTGATTGCTGCACTGATTCTGTGGGGGCTCGACTCGTTTCTGGGTTGGATCGCCTCCCTGATTATCGGTTAGAGGTAAGCCATGTCCAAGCGCTGGTATGTGCTCCACGCCTATTCGGGCTACGAGAAAAAAGTCAAAGCTGCGCTGGAAGAACGTATCGAATTGCGTGGTTTGCAGGAAAAATTTGGCCGCGTGTTAGTACCGGCGGAAGAAGTGGTCGAGATGCGGTCTGGCCAAAAGCGCAAGAGTGAGCGCAAATTTTTCCCGGGTTATGTGCTGATTGAAATGGATCTGGATGACGAAACATGGCATCTGGTCAAGGAAACGCCCCGGGTGATGGGGTTCATTGGCGGCAAGGCTGACAAGCCGGCGCCGATTACCCCTGCAGAAGCAGACGCAATTTTAAATCGCATCGAAGAAGGCACGGACAAGCCGCGGCCGAAGACACTATTCGAGCCCGGCGAAATGGTGCGAGTCGTTGATGGCCCTTTCAACGACTTTAATGGTGTGGTGGAAGAGGTCAATTACGACAAGAGTAAACTACAGGTGGCGGTGTTGATTTTTGGTCGCTCCACGCCGGTAGAGTTGGATTTTGGTCAGGTCGAAAAGGCCTGATCGAACACGTCACCCGTGGGGTGAAATTGATAAATGGCACTGCCGGGGAGCCGATGACCAGGTGTAAGGCCTGTGAGGCGTTAAAACCCAAAGGAGATCAACATGGCAAAGAAAATTCAGGCTTATATCAAGCTGCAAGTTGCGGCGGGTCAGGCGAATCCCAGTCCACCGGTCGGCCCCGCGCTGGGTCAGCACGGTGTCAATATCATGGAATTCTGCAAGGCCTTCAATGCCCAGACCCAGGGTTTGGAAGCGGGTATGCCGACACCGACGGTGATTACAGTCTACGCGGATCGCAGCTTTACCTTTATCACCAAAACCCCGCCTGCGTCTGTATTGTTACTCAAGGCTGCCGATCTCAAGAGTGGTAGCGGTCGGCCTAATACCAACAAAGTCGGCAAGGTAAATCGTGCCCAGTTGGAAGAAATCGCCACTATCAAAATGCCTGATTTAACGGCTGCTGATATGGATGCCGCAGTGCGAACGATAGCGGGTTCTGCTCGCAGCGTCGGTCTTGACGTGGAGGGTGTGTAAATGCCGAAATTAAGTAAACGCAGAAAGGCTTTTCAGGAAGTAGTCGAGCCAGGCAAAGTGTATGCCATTGCCGAGGCCGTTGAGTTATTGAATAGCTTGCCCAAGGTGAAATTTACCGAATCTATCGATGTGTCAATCAATCTGGGTATTGATGCGCGCAAATCCGATCAACAAATTCGTGGCGCTACCACCTTGCCCCACGGCACCGGTAAAACGGTTCGCGTAGCCGTATTTACCCAGGGCGCCAATGCGGATGCCGCAAAGGAAGCGGGTGCTGATTTTGTCGGTATGGAAGACCTGGCCGAGCAGGTTAAGGGTGGCATGATGGATTTTGATGTAGTCATCGCCAGTCCCGATGCCATGCGGGTTGTCGGCCAGTTGGGCCAGATTTTGGGGCCTCGTGGCTTAATGCCTAACCCCAAGACAGGCACAGTGACTCCCGATGTGGTAACCGCTGTTAACAACGCGAAGGCCGGTCAGGTGCGTTTTCGCACGGACAAAAACGGGATTATCCACGGCGGCATAGGCCGTGTCGGTTTTGACGGTGATGCGATCAAGGAAAATCTCGAAGCACTGCTGGCAGACCTGAAAAAAGGCAAGCCCGCCTCCAGCAAGGGTATCTTCTTGGGCAAGATTACCTTGTCCACCACTATGGGGCCCGGATTGCTGATCGATCTATCCAGCCTGGACGCGTAAAAATTTGACGGCGCAGTGTTACTGCGTCGCTAAGGAACTTTGTGGTCTTTGGACAGAGAACCCGAAGACCATCAAAGACCGCAGGTGCGGTTCACCTTGTGCTACAAGGTGGCAAGCTTAATCCTCGCCGAGAGGTGGGAGCCTGCGCAGATGGGTGTAACCCGAACTATGGTTCGGGTGTTGTGCACCAGAGACGATTTGGCGGTGAGAGCCGGTGAATCAGAGTAAAACTACCCAGTAGAACTATTCAGTAGAACTATCCAGGAGACTATGAAAAGTGGCGTTACGACTCGAAGACAAACAGGCGATTGTCGCCGATGTAAACGTGGCCGCCCAGTCTGCTCTGTCGTTAGTGGTAGCTGATGCTCGTGGCGTCGACGTTTCCAGTATTACTGCCCTGCGCAAGCAGGCGCGGGAAGCAAACGTCGACCTACGCGTTATCAAAAACACATTGGCCAGGCGCGCTTTTGTCGGCACTGAGTACGAGTGCACGGCGGAAGCCTTGGTCGGCCCGAGTCTTTTCGGCTTCTCGATGGAAGATCCCGGTGCAGCCGCACGGTTGTTCAAGGATTTTGCCAAAGACAACGAAGCGTTCGAAATAAAGGCTCTGGCCGTCGCGGGTCAAATGATGGGTCCGGAGAAAATAGATGTGTTGGCGACATTGCCAACTCGCGATCAGGCGTTGGCACAACTTGCCAGTGTGATGATTGCTCCGGTGACAAAACTGGTGCGTACGTTCAACGAAATACCCTCGCAGATTACGCGTGTGGTAGCGGCTGTTGGCGAAAGCAAGAAAGACGCCGCGTAAAGCGGTTCCCTGTCCTATTTAATTGAAAGGAGTGAGATTGTGTCTCTGTCCCAAGAAGATATCCTGAATGCAGTATCCGAAATGTCCGTTATGGACGTCGTCCAGCTGGTTAGCGCCATGGAAGAAAAGTTTGGTGTCTCAGCCCAGGCTGCAGTAGCGGTCGCTGCGGCTCCTGCTGCTGATGGCGGCGCTGCTGAAGAAGAGCAGACTGAGTTCGATGTGGTGCTTAGCTCTATTGGCGAGAAGAAAGTCGCCGTTATCAAAGCCGTTCGTGCGATTACAGGTCTCGGCCTGAAGGAAGCCAAGGCTTTGGTCGACGGTGCGCCATCGTCTATTAAGGAAGGCGTCAGCAAGGACGACGCTGAAGAAGCCAAGAAACAGCTGGAAGAAGCTGGAGCCACAGCCGAGCTTAAGTAAGTTAGCTCAGCTTGGATCGCTCCAATCAATCCAGGCTACACGGGCTAGCGGGTTTCCCGCTGGCCCTTTGTCGTTTTTGTGTGATTTAGCTTCACACAGCATGCTGGTGGCAGATACTGGCCGCCGCGTGTGTTTACCTGCCGACGACCGGGCTCGGTTTCGGCATTTACGTCAGAAGTTGGCAATCGGGGATAAAGATGGCTTATTCGTACACTGAGAGAAAGCGCATCCGCAAGGATTTCGGCAAGTTGCCGCATGTAATGGATGTTCCATTTCTGCTATCCATTCAGCTTGATTCCTATCGAAATTTCACCCAGGACGATACGCCCCCCGCAGCGCGTCGCGATATCGGGTTACAAGCGGCCTTCAAATCGGTGTTTCCCATCGTCAGCTACTCGGGAAACGCTGCCCTTGAATATGTCGACTACAAACTGGGGCACCCGCACTTCGATGTCAAGGAATGTCAACTCCGGGGCGTGACCTATGCAGCCCCCCTGCGTGTGCGCGTCAGGCTGATCATTTATGATCGAGAATCCTCCAATAAGGCCATCAAGGACATCAAGGAGCAGGAAGTATATATGGGGGAGATTCCGCTGATGACAGAGAATGGAACCTTTGTTATCAATGGCACTGAGCGGGTCATCGTATCTCAGCTACACCGCTCCCCCGGTGTGTTTTTTGATCATGACAAGGGCAAGACCCACTCCTCGGGCAAGCTGCTCTATTCTGCCCGGGTTATTCCCTACCGGGGCTCCTGGCTCGATTTTGAGTTTGACCCCAAGGATCTGGTCTATGTCAGGATTGATCGCCGCCGAAAGCTGCCGGCGACGATACTGCTGCGGGCGCTGGGTTATACCTCCCAGGAAATACTGGAAATCTTTTTTGAAACCAACGTATTTATTGCCGCCAAGGATGGTACTTACACATGGGAGCTGACCCCGTCCCGGTTGCGCGGAGAGATTGCCGCATTCGATATAGCAGCCGATGGCAAGGTCATTGTCGAAGAAGGCCGGCGTATAACCGCTCGTCATATCCGCCTGATGGAGAAAGCCGGTCTCAATAGTCTGGAGGTCAATGCCGACTATATTCTGGGGCGCGCTCTGGCGACGGATATTGCCGACCCTGAAACCGGCGAAGTCCTGTTCGAGTGCAATACCGAACTCACACAGGAAGTTGTAGACATATTGGTTGAGAAAGGTATTACCCGGATCGACACCCTTTACGTCAATGATCTGGATTGCGGGCCATTTATCTCTGAAACCCTGCGCTCGGATATTACCCGGACTCGACTGGAAGCCCTGGTTGAGCTCTATCGCATGATGCGCCCCGGCGAGCCACCGACCAAGGAAGCCGCGGAGAATCTGTTCGGCAATTTGTTCTTTACCCTGGAGCGCTACGACCTGTCAGCAGTCGGCCGCATGAAGTTCAATCGTCGCCTGGGACGTGAAGACCTGGTCGGCGAGGGCACGCTGGCTAAAGAGGACATCGTAGCCGTCCTCAAAGCCCTGGTAGACATACGCAACGGCAAGGGCGTGGTCGATGATATCGATCACCTCGGTAACCGCCGGGTGCGCTCGGTCGGTGAAATGGCGGAAAACCAGTTTCGCGTCGGCGTGGTTCGAGTAGAGAGGGCGGTTAAAGAGCGCCTCTCAATGGCGGAAAGTGAAGGTTTGATGCCCCAGGACCTGATCAATGCCAAGCCGGTCGCCGCCGCGGTAAAGGAGTTTTTTGGTTCCAGCCAATTGTCCCAGTTTATGGATCAGAACAACCCGCTGTCAGAAGTCACCCACAAGCGTCGTGTATCGGCTCTTGGGCCAGGTGGTCTGACCCGGGAGCGTGCCGGCTTCGAGGTGCGAGATGTGCACCCGACCCACTACGGTCGCGTCTGCCCTATCGAAACCCCGGAAGGTCCCAATATCGGGCTGATCAATTCCTTGTCCATATACGCGCGCGCCAACGCCTACGGTTTTTTGGAGAGCCCGTATCGCAAGGTGAAGGACAGCCGCCTGACCGATGAATTTGAGTATCTCTCGGCCATTAATGAAAGCGAACACGTCATCGCCCAGGCCTCAGCCAAAGTCGATGACCGGGATCGGCTGTGCCAGGATCTGGTCGCCGTAAGACACATGAACGAATTCACCGTCAAAGCTCCCGAAGACGTCGATTTTATGGACGTATCGGCCAAGCAGATTGTGTCGGTAGCGGCAGCGCTGATCCCATTTCTTGAGCATGACGATGCCAACCGTGCGCTCATGGGCTCAAACATGCAGCGCCAGGCGGTACCCACGCTGAGGGCGGAGAAGCCCTTGGTGGGAACTGGCATCGAGCGCATCGTGGCGAGGGATTCCGGTGTCTGTGTGGTGTCAACCCGCGGCGGTGTCGTTGACAGTGTCGACGCGGCTCGTATTGTTATCCGGGTCAATGAGGAAGAAATCGGTGACGGCAGCGGGGTTGATATCTACAACCTGGTCAAGTACACCCGATCCAACCAGAACACCTGTATTAACCAGCGTTCAGTGGTCAAGCAGGGAGATGTTATCGCTCGTGGCGATATATTGGCGGATGGCCCCTCGGTCGATTTGGGGGAATTGGCTCTGGGCCAGAACATGCGCATCGCTTTCATGCCCTGGAATGGCTATAACTTCGAAGACTCGATCCTGGTCTCTGAGCGCGTGGTGAAAGAGGATCGTTTCACTACTATCCATATTCAGGAACTCACCTGTATCGCCAGGGACACCAAGTTGGGCTCAGAGGAGATCACCTCCGATATCCCCAATGTTGGCGAAACCGCACTCAGCAAGCTGGATGAATCCGGTATTGTGTATATTGGCGCGGAAGTCAGTACCGGCGATATCCTGGTGGGCAAGGTGACACCCAAGGGTGAAACCCTGCTGACTCCGGAAGAAAAACTGCTGCGTGCGATTTTTGGTGAGAAAGCCTCAGATGTTAAAGATACCTCTCAGCGTGTGCCATCCAGCACCAAGGGTACGGTTATTGACGTTCAGGTGTTCACCCGGGACGGGCTCAAGAAAGATCAACGGGCACTGGAAATCGAGCGGCAGCAACTCGACCAGTTTCGCAATGATCTAAACGAAGAGTATCGAATCGTTGAAACCGCCGCTTTCGATCGCCTCCACAGCGCCTTGGTGGGGCAGACTATTGCGGTTGGCCCGGGGCTGACAAAAGGCAGTGCCCTGACCGAGGCCGAGCTCGCCGGTATTGAGCGCGACGGCTGGTTCAAAATGCGTTTTGCCGACGACAAATACAATGAGTTGCTGGAGCAAACCGAGCTCAATCTCAAGCAACTGCGTACGGATCTCGATGCACGCTTTGAGGACAAGAAGCAGAAGCTACAAAGTGGTGACGACCTGGCGCCAGGCGTGCTCAAGATCGTCAAGGTCTACCTGGCAGTCAAGCGGCGCATTCAGCCCGGTGACAAGATGGCCGGCCGGCACGGTAATAAAGGTGTTATCTCGGTGATCATGCCGGAAGAGGATATGCCCTTTGACGCTAACGGAGAACCGGTGGATATCGTGCTCAACCCACTGGGTGTGCCCTCTCGAATGAATGTGGGCCAGATCCTGGAAACCCATCTTGGGCTTGCGGCCAAAGGCCTGGGGGTCAAGATTGACCAGATGCTCAAGCAACAGCGAGCAGTAGCGGATGTGCGCAGTTTTCTCGGCGAGATTTACAGCTTCGGCGAGAGCGATGAGGTTCAGGATCTTTCCGGACTGAGTGATGGCGAGGTGCTGGAGCTGGCCAATAACCTGCGCGCAGGTGTACCCATGGCGACGCCGGTATTTGATGGCGCTCATGAAACCGAGATCAAGAAGTTACTTGAACTTGCCGGTTACCAGCATGAAGATGGCAGCGCCAATGACACTGGCCAGCTGACGCTTTACGATGGTCGCAGTGGTGATCGCTTCGCGCGACCAGTGACTGTCGGTTATATGTATATGTTGAAGCTCAATCACCTTATCGACGATAAGATGCATGCGCGATCAACAGGCTCCTACAGTCTGGTTACCCAGCAACCACTGGGGGGTAAGGCGCAGTTTGGTGGTCAGCGATTCGGTGAGATGGAGGTCTGGGCGCTGGAAGCTTACGGTGCGGCATATACCTTGCAGGAAATGCTCACGGTCAAGTCGGATGACGTCAACGGTCGAACCAAGATGTACAAGAATATCGTCGATGATGATCATCGTATGGAGCCAGGCATGCCGGAGTCCTTCAACGTGTTGGTGAAGGAAATTCGCTCGCTGGGAATCAATATCGAGTTGGAAGCAGACTAGGTCGGGTCAATCGACAGGTCTGTAACGCATATGCAGGTCGGGTGCGCATCACCTGACCGTGGAAACACAGAGCGGAGGAAGTGCCTTGAAAGACTTACTTAACTTACTGAAGTCCCAGGGACAAACCGAAGATTTTGATGCCATCCGTATAGGACTGGCATCGCCGGAATTGATTCGATCCTGGTCCTATGGCGAGGTTAAAAAGCCGGAAACCATCAATTATCGTACCTTCAAACCGGAGCGGGACGGCCTGTTCTGCGCCAAGATATTTGGTCCGGTAAAGGATTACGAATGTCTTTGTGGTAAATACAAACGGCTCAAGCACCGCGGCGTCATTTGTGAAAAATGCGGCGTGGAAGTTGCCTTGTCCAAGGTGCGGCGCGATCGCATGGGGCATATCGAGCTGGCCAGTCCAGTGGCTCATATCTGGTTCCTGAAATCACTGCCGAGCCGCATTGGTTTGTTGCTGGATATGACCTTGCGGGATATTGAACGCATATTGTACTTTGAGTCCTATGTCGTTACCGAGCCTGGTATGACAACCTTGTCTCTGGGCTCACTACTCACCGACGATGAGTACTATACGGCGATGGAAGAGTTTGGCGACGATTTCGTGGCCAAAATGGGCGCCGAGGCGATCAAGGAGTTGCTCAACAATATCCATCTCGAGGAAGAGATTGTACGGATTCGCGAAGAAATTCCGCAGACCAATTCCGAAACCAAAATCAAGAAGCTGTCCAAGCGCGTCAAGTTGATGGAGGCCTTCGTCTCCTCGGGCAATGATCCTGAGTGGATGATCCTGACTGTGTTGCCGGTGTTGCCGCCGGATTTGCGCCCCTTGGTGGCGCTGGATGGGGGGCGTTTTGCGACCTCCGATCTCAACGACCTCTACCGTCGCGTGATTAACCGCAATAACCGCTTGAAGCGCTTGCTGGACCTCAATGCGCCCGACATTATCGTGCGCAACGAAAAGCGCATGTTGCAAGAGTCTGTGGACGCACTGTTGGATAACGGCCGTCGAGGCCGAGCGATCACCGGCTCCAACAAGCGGCCGCTTAAATCGCTGGCCGATATGATCAAGGGCAAGCAGGGGCGTTTCCGCCAGAACCTGCTGGGCAAACGCGTCGATTACTCAGGTCGATCGGTTATCGTGGTGGGTCCCACCCTGCGCTTGCACCAGTGCGGTCTGCCCAAGAAAATGGCGCTGGAATTGTTCAAGCCTTTTATCTACAGCAAGCTTGAGCACCGTGGCCTGGCTACCACCATCAAGGCAGCCAAGAAAATGGTAGAGCGCGAGCCCCCTGAAGTTTGGGATATCCTGGCGGGGGTTATTCGGGAACATCCGGTCATGCTGAACCGGGCGCCGACCCTGCACCGGCTGGGTATCCAGGCCTTTGAGCCGGTACTGATCGAAGGCAAGGCGATACAACTGCATCCGCTGGTTTGCGCGGCCTATAACGCCGACTTTGACGGCGACCAGATGGCGGTACATATACCGCTGACCCTGGAAGCGCAACTGGAAGCGCGCGCCCTGATGATGTCGACCAATAATATCCTGTCACCCGCCAACGGCGAGCCGATTATCGTGCCGTCCCAGGACGTGGTGCTGGGGCTTTACTGGATGACCCGGGAGCGGGTTAACGCGCTGGGCGAGGGCATGGCATTCTCCGACACCAAAGAGGTGTCGCGAGCCTATGGCGCCGAGCGGGTCGATTTACAGGCGCGCATCAAAGTGCGCATCACCGAAATTGAACTCAGCCCCGAGGGCGAGCGCCTTGGGGAAACCACCTCCCTGGTTGCGACAACAGTAGGTCGTGCGCTGTTGTGGGAGATCGTGCCGGACGGACTGAAATTCAGCCTGATCGACCTGAACATGGGTAAAAAGGCGATATCCCACGCTCTCAATGAGTGCTATCGCACGGTTGGCCTCAAAGCCACGGTTATCTTTGCCGACCAATTGATGTATACCGGCTTTGAATACTCCACTCGCTCGGGCGCCTCCATCGGTGTGAATGACTTCGCTATTCCCGATTCCAAGGGACAAATCATCGGCGACGCTGAGGCTGAGGTTAAGGAAATCGAGGATCAGTTTGCATCCGGACTGGTCACCCAGGGTGAAAAGTACAACAAGGTTATCGATATCTGGTCTCGCGCCAATGACCTGGTCTCCAAGGCCATGATGGACGGTATTTCCAAAGAGACCGTGGTGAACCGGGAGGGTGACGATGAGCAGCAGGCCTCCTTTAACTCCGTCTATATTTATGCGGACTCCGGTGCTCGTGGTTCCCCGGCTCAGATTCGCCAGTTGGCGGGAATGCGCGGCCTGATGGCCAAGCCTGATGGATCGATTATCGAAACCCCGATAACCGCTAATTTTCGCGAAGGTTTGAACGTACTGCAGTACTTTATTTCCACTCACGGTGCTCGCAAAGGCCTGGCGGATACGGCGCTCAAGACTGCCAACTCCGGTTACCTGACGCGCCGCCTGGTCGATGTGGCCCAGGATCTGGTGGTGATGGCAGCCGATTGTGGTACCGATGAGGGTATTACCATGACCCCGGTTATTGAGGGCGGCGATATCATCGAGACCCTTGGAGATCGGGTGTTGGGGCGGACCGTGGCTGTGGATGTATACAAGCCCGGGAGTGATAATATTGCGGTGCCCGCAGGGGTCATGCTCGACGAAGCCGGGGTTGCAGACCTGGAACACATGGGTATCGATGAGATCATCGTGCGCTCGGTTATTACCTGTGCTACACGCCATGGTGTTTGTGCCGCCTGCTATGGCCGGGATCTGGCCCGCGGCCATTTGATCAACCCCGGCGAGGCGGTGGGTGTTATTGCCGCCCAGTCTATTGGCGAGCCGGGCACCCAGTTGACGATGCGCACCTTCCACATTGGTGGCGCGGCTTCACGGTCAACCGCTGATGACAATATCCAGGTCAAGCAAGATGGTCAGGTGCGCGTGCACAATGTCAAGGTGATCGACAAGGGCAATGGGCAGTTCATCTCGACCTCCCGCTCTGGTGAGATCGCGATCGCCGATGGAAATGGGCGCGAGCGCGAGCGCTACAAACTGCCCTACGGCGCCATTATCAAGGTTGAGGATCATGCGCAGGTCAAGGGTGGCGATATTGTCGCCACCTGGGACCCCCATACCCACCCGATTATTACCGAGGTGGCGGGTATCGTGCGTTTCAGCTCGATGGAAGACGGCATTACCGTGCGCTACAAGACGGATGATTTGACCGGCCTGCGCTCGATAGAAATCATCGATCCCGCAGAGCGTCCGGCGGCGGGCAAGGATCTGCGTCCGGCGGTTACCCTTGTGGATAAAGAGGGCACGGAGCTGACAATAGCAGGTACCAAGGTGCCCGCGCACTACTTCCTGCCGGCGAATGCGATTCTGGCGCTGGAAGACGGCAAGCCCGTAAGCTCCGGCGATATTATTGCGAGAATCCCCCAGGAGGGCTCCAAAACCCGGGATATCACCGGGGGTTTGCCTCGGGTGGCGGATCTTTTCGAAGCGCGAAAGCCGAAAGAGCCGGCTATTTTGGCAGAAATTACCGGTACTATGAGCCTGGGTAAGGAGACCAAGGGCAAGCGTCGTCTGGTGATTACGCCCCATGATGGCAAGCCCCTGCCCGATGGCAAAGATCACTATGAGTTGCTGATTCCCAAGTGGCGTAGTCTCACGGTATTTGAGGGTGAGACGGTCGAGAAGGGTGAAGTGGTGTCTGAAGGGCCGCTTAGCTCCCACGATATCCTGCGATTGAAAGGTGTTGAGGAACTGGCCAAGTACATCGTCAACGAAATCCAGGAGGTGTACCGGCTACAGGGTGTACGCATCAACGACAAGCACATCGAGGTCATCGTACGCCAGATGTTGCGCAAGGTCGATATCACCGAAGGGGGTGACTCAACGCTGATTCGCGGCGAGCAGAGGGAGTACGTGTCAGTGCTGGAAGAAAACGAGCGCTTGCAGGCGGACGGCAAGTTTCCAGCCCGTTACGACCGGGTGCTGCTGGGCATTACCAAAGCGTCGCTGGCAACAGAGAGCTTTATCTCCGCAGCATCCTTCCAGGAGACGACTCGAGTGTTAACCGAAGCGGCGGTGACCGGCAAGCGCGATGAACTTCGCGGTTTGAAGGAAAATGTGGTGGTTGGCCGGCTGATTCCGGCAGGAACGGGTTTGACGTATCACAACGAGCGCCGCCGCAAGCGTATGGAGGATACCGTAAGCAAAGAGGGTGCTTCGGCCAGTGAAGTTGAAGCAGCCTTGACCGAGGCATTGCGCGAAGACTAGTCGGCGAACTCGTCAAGCAATGTCGATACGGTGTTGCTTGACTGAGGTCGATACGATCTATAAAATGCGCCATCCTTTTTTAGGGCAACCCTCATTTTTTTAGGGAAACATGGCGGTTGCAGGGTCTGTCCGCAGGGCCTGTAACCCAAGCAGATTTATCTGGAGTTTAATGACATGGCCACGATCAACCA
>CBDUUA010000025.1:0-12312 GCA_965370135.1 uncultured Cellvibrionales bacterium | reverse complement strand
AGCTGGCCAAAAGGGCTTTTCCGCAGTAGATCAGCCCTAAATCCGACAGGCTCCTAGTCTCGCTTTTGTCGGGATGGGAAACTGTCGATTAGCCGCCGAAATCATCTAACAGTATATTTTCGTCTTCGACCCCCAGGTCATGCAACATACTGATAACAGCCTGGGACATCATCGGCGGACCGCACATATAGTATTCACAGTCTTCCGGCGCGGGATGATCCTTGAGATAGTTCTCGTACACCACCTGGTGGATAAAGCCGGTCAAACCTTCCCAATTATCTTCTGGCATGGGGTCGGACAAGGCCACGTGCCAATCGAAGTTATCACACTCAGCGGCCAGGCGGTCAAAGTCCTCGACGTAGAACATCTCCTTGAGACTGCGGGCACCGTACCAGTAGGATATCTTGCGATGGGCACTGAGTCGTTTGAGCTGATCAAAGATATGGGAGCGCATGGGGGCCATACCGGCGCCACCGCCAATAAATATCATCTCATTTTCGGTCTCTTTGGCAAAAAATTCACCAAAGGGCCCGTAGACTGTGACTTTATCCCCAGGCTTGAGGCTGAATATCCAGGACGACATCTGACCAGGGGGAATACCGGTAGAACCGGGGGGCGGAGTAGCCACTCGAATATTGAACTTGACGACACCCTTCTCGTCCGGGTAATTGGCCATGGAGTAGGCGCGTTGCACGGTCTCTTCGACAATCGACTCGGGCTTGAACATATCAAAGCGTTCCCAGTCCCCGCGAAACTCTTCGTCTATATCAAAATCGCTGTATTTGATGTGGTGAGGGGGACATTCCAGCTGCACGTAACCGCCGGCACGGAAATTGACCTCCTCTCCCTCCGGCAATTCCAGCACCAACTCCTTGATAAAGGTGGCCACATTCTCGTTGGACCGGACTGTACACTGCCATTGCTTGACACCAAAGGAAGCCGGGTCAATCTCAATCTTCATATCCTGCTTGACCGCAACCTGGCAAGCCAGGCGCCAGTGTTCGTGACGCTGGCCCAGGGTAAAGTGACTTTCCTCCGTCGGCAATATGTGACCACCGCCTTCAACCACCTGGCAGCGACACTGACCACAGGTGCCACCGCCACCACAGGCAGATGAGAGAAACACGCCGTCATCTGCCAGGGTATTCAACAATTTGCCGCCGGCCGGAACGGTGATGGCGCGCTCCGGATCGCCATTGATCTCAATGGTCACATCGCCGGTGCTAACCAGCCTGCCCCGCGCGAAAATTATCAGCGCCACCAGCGCCATAACCACCAGGGTGAACATGACAACGCCGGCGATTATCGTATTGTAGTCAACCATAAAATTCAGCCTTTGTTGTTGTGCGATTCATTGACATTAAAACGAGCCATTAAAGCGAGCCATTCAAAGCAGGTCATCAGGGCGAGCCATCAAGTCTGCCCGTTAAAGCCTGCCCGTTAAAGAGAGATACCGCCAAAGGACATAAAGCCCAGGGACATCAGCCCCACGGTAATGAACGTAATGCCAAGCCCCTCCAGGCCCTTGGGTATATCGCTGTACTTCATCTTTTCGCGGATACCGGCGAGCGCTGCAATCGCCAGCGCCCAACCTATGCCTGCACCAAAGCCATACACCACACTCTCGCCAAAGGTGTACTCCCGGTTCACCATAAACAGTGAAGCGCCCATAATGGCGCAGTTGACCGTGATCAAGGGCAGGAAGACACCCAGCGCGTTATATAAGGCCGGGAAAAATTTATCGAGCACCATCTCCAGTATTTGCACGATGGCGGCGATCACACCGATATAGCTGAGATACCCGAGGAAACTGAGATCCAGTTCCGCGGTCCCCTCGATACCGGTCCAGGCGAGAGCACCCTCTTTGAGCAGATGCTGATAGATAAGATTGTTTGCCGGCACGGTGATCGCCAGCACCACGATAACGGCAACACCCAGGCCAATCGAGGTGGAGATTTTTTTGGATATTGCCAAAAAGGTACACATGCCGAGAAAAAAGGCGAGCGCCATATTTTCAATGAAAATGGCCCGAATCAGTAAGCTGAGATAGTGTTCAAGCATGACTAGACCGCCTCGCTACTTTTGGTTTGGGGAGCCAGTTTGTACTCCGCCGGCTCGACTTGTGAGGTCTTCCAACTGCGCAGACCCCAGATGAAAAAACCAATGAGGAAAAACGCACTGGGGGGTAGCAGCAACAAGCCATTGGGCTGATACCAACCACCGTTGGCAATGGTGGGAAGTACCTCGATACCGAACAGCGAACCCGAACCCAGTAGTTCGCGCACGAAGCCTACCGCCAGTAATACCACGCTGTAACCCAGTCCATTGCCGATGCCGTCGATAAAGCTCGGAATCGGCGGGTTCTTCATGGCAAAGGCCTCGGCGCGCCCCATAACAATACAGTTAGTAATGATGAGACCGACGAACACCGAAAGTTGCTTGCTGATCTCGTAGGCAAAGGCCTGCAGGCACTGATCGACCACGATAACCAGCGATGCAATAATCGTCATCTGCACGATAATGCGGATATTGGTCGGCACGTGGTTGCGTATCAGGGAGATAAAGAAATTGGACAGTGCTGTAACCACAGTCACCGCGATACACATGACCACGGTCGTGTTGAGGTTGGTGGTCACCGCCAGCGCCGAGCAGATACCCAATATCTGCAGGGCAACGGGGTTGTTATTGAAGACCGGATCTAGCAGAACGGATTTGATCGAAGGGTTGGACATATCATGCGTCTCCCGCTTTGAGATGGGCGAGGTAGCGACCGAAAGCTTCTTGCCCCATCCAGTATTTCACCAGGTTATCTACGCCGCGACCGGTCAAGGTAGCCCCTGACAAGCCATCGACTTCATAGGGATCGGAGACATCCGCTGCGCCGCCCTTGGTCACCGTGATGCCGAGTTCACCGTCATCGCGATAAATTTTCTTGCCCGGCCACTGCGCCCGCCATTTGGGATTGTCGACCTCGCCTCCCAGGCCCGGTGTTTCCCCATGTTCATAGAAGGTCAAGCCCAGGATGGTATTGCCGTCGCCCTCGACCGCCAGAAAACCGTATAGCGTGCTCCACAGGCCGTAGCCATGCACCGGCAACACCACGCGATCGACGCGACCGTTCTCCTCCAGCACGTAGACCGACGCATATTTGGCCCGACGCTTGATCACCGCGATATCCAGATCGGGGGGCACGCGCTCCGACAGTGCCGGATCCTTGGCCGCTCTGCGCTGCTCATAGGTCGCCGGATCGATGCCGAGTTGCTGCATCTCTTCATCGGACAAGTAGTTGCCGGTATCCAGGTCGACCAGCTTGACGGAAAACGCCTTGAATTGTTCATCGACGTCACTATTGTCGTTGGTGCCCACCTGGAACAACCCGGCAGCGACCAGTACATCGCGATTGCGGGCAAATTCCTTATTGCGGGTTTGTTTGTCCTTGAGCAGCACCGCCGCGCCGGACACCAGTACCGAGCAGGCGATACACAACAACAGTGCAACTTTAATGGTACTTTGCAGGGAGTCTTTATTAGACATTGCGCGCCAACCTCCGTTTTATATTGGCTTGCACCACGAAGTGATCAATCATCGGTGCAAACAGGTTAGCGAACAGAATGGCCAGCATCATGCCCTCGGGAAAGGCCGGATTGACCACCCGAATCAATATCGCCATGACGCCGATCAAGGCCCCGAATATCCATTTGCCCTTGTCGGTCATGGCCGCAGACACCGGGTCGGTCGCCATGAACACGGTGCCGAAGGCGAAGCCGCCCAATACCAGGTGCCAGTGCCAGGGCACGGCAAACATCGAGTTGGTAGCCGAGCCGATGGCATTAAACAGCAGCGACGTCGCCACCATGCCCAGCACCACGCCCAGCATAATGCGCCAGGATGCGATACCGGTCCACAGTAATAACATTGCACCGAGGCCAATCGCCACCACCGAAGTCTCGCCGATAGACCCCTGTATATTGCCGTAGAAAGCATCCATCCAGGTGATCTGGTTACCCATTGCATCGACGATGGACTGATAGCCTTCTGTCGCGGCCATCGCCAACGGTGTCGCGCCGCTGAACCCGTCTACCGCCGTCCACACCGCATCGCCAGAAATCTGCGCCGGATAGGCAAAGAACAGAAAGGCTCGGCCGGTCAGGGCCGGGTTGAGAAAGTTTTTGCCGGTGCCGCCAAATACCTCTTTGCCGACCACGACACCAAAGCTGATACCAAGGGCTACCTGCCACAGGGGAATATCCGGCGGCACGATCAAGGCGAATAAAATTGAGGTAACGAAAAAGCCCTCGTTGACTTCGTGACCGCGCACCACCGCAAACAGGATCTCCCAGGAGATGCCGACCAGGAAGGTGGTGATATAGATGGGCAGAAAATAGGCCGCGCCATGCCATATATTGTCCCACAGACTATTGGGATCGTAGCCGGCGAGCAACTCGATAATCCAGCCATGCCAGCCCGCCACGGCGTCGATATTCATCGCCGCCATCGCAGTATTGGCTTGCAAGCCGAGGTTCCACATGCCGTAGAACAGAGCGGGAAAAGCCGCTATCCACACGGTGATCATCACCCGTTTGAGATCGATACCGTCGCGGATATGGGAGCCGACACGGGTTACCGTACCGGGTTGAAAGATAAAGGTATCAAACACCTCGTACAGCGCAAAGTATCTTTCGAAACGCCCGCCTTTTTCGAAATGAGGTTCAACCTTGTCGAGAAGATTTCGAATGGCCTTCATTTAAATCTCCTTCTCAATGCGGGTGAGGTTGTCCCGCAGAATCGGGCCATAGTCGTATTTGCCGGGGCAAACGTAGGTACACAGCGCCAGGTCTTCCTCATCGAGTTCCAGTGCCCCCAGTTGCTGGGCCTCCTCGATATCACCCACTATTAAAAGACGCAACAACTGGGTGGGTAGAATGTCCAGCGGCATGACTTTTTCGTAGGCGCCGATCGGCACCATGGCGCGGGGGCTGCCGTTGGTATTGGTATTGAAAGCAAATTTCTTGCCTTTCATAAACTGGGACAGGTAGATGCGTGTGGCTGAAAAGCGATCAACACCGGGGGAAGCCCAGCCGAACAGCGGCCGATCATTGCCCTCTTTTAGCGCGGTAACTTGTACGTCATAGCGCCCGAGGTAGGCCACTGGTCCCTGAGCGATGCTGCCCGAGAGCACCGAGCCGGAAATGACACGATTGTTGTCGCCCTGGAGTTGACCCGCGATCAGCTCATCGGTACTGGCCCCCACTCGCGTGCGCACCAGGCGTGGATTCGCCACCACCGGCCCTGCCAGTGAGACCACACGGCTCATATCCAACTGGCCGGTGGTAAACAACTTGCCCACAGCGATAACATCCTGGTAGCCGATATGCCACACGGCTTTACTCATGCCCACCGGATCCAGATTGTGAATATGGGTGCCCACCAAACCTGCGGGATGGGGCCCGACAAATTCTTCCACCACGACATCGCCGGAGGCAATCGAAGGAAGCTGTCCACCCGGTGCTTTACACACAAACACCTTGCCCTCGGTCAAACGACTCATCACCGCCAGGCCGCTGGTAAAGGCCTCGCTGTCCTGGGCGATAACTATCGCCGGGTCAGCCGCCAGCGGATTGGTGTCGATGGCAGTGACAAAGATGGAGTGGGGCTGGCTGTCGACCGCCGGTACTTTGCTAAACGGGCGTGCGCGCAACGCCGTCCAGAGACCGGAGGCGAGCAGGTTATCGCGCACCTGGTCACGACTGAGTCCGAGCAGATCCGCAGCAGGCCAGGATGAATACGCCTCCTGCGCACCTGAATCCTCGCCCACCTCGATGACCAAAGACTGGAATATCCGCTTGGCGCCACGATTAATTGCCACCACGGCGCCACTTGCCGGCGCCGTGTATGGCACTCCCGGATTCTTTTTATCCGTAAATAGAACTTGACCCAGGCGAACTTTATCGCCTACCTGTACCGCCATGGTGGGTTTCAGACCATGATAATCGAAACCAATCAGGGCGACATTGCGAATGCGTGGGCCGTCATGAATGCCCTGCTTCGGCTCACCCTTGATGGGGAGATCGAGGCCGCGTTTAATTCTGATCATACAGAAGCCTACATAGTTGGTGCATTTTGGTACTGTCTTGGTACTGCCCTGATACTACAACAATAAGTGCTTGAATAAGTGCTTGCCGTGCAACAGTCAGCCGCTGCTATGAGGCTCCCTGAGAACCCATGTTAGAACCCATGTTGAGAACCCTTATTGAGAGCCCTTGTTAGAAGCCCTTGTTAGAAGCCAAGAGCCCGCATTGGGCGGGTTAACGCAGGCCAAACCGGGAGCGCCAGTATAGTATTTCGAGCCCGAAAAAACTATAGAACACCGCAAGACAAACATTGATCTGAACGGTGTTTGGAGCAGATTTTGTTGTTTTCGCCGATAACGACAGCGACACTGGCGAGGCGCGCCTAGCCTTCCTCCCAGCCTTCCTCCTAGCCTTCCTTTGGGTACACCTGGTAGTGAACCCCGGCCATCTGCTCCAGGATACGGAATACCTGGCAACTGTAACCAAACTCATTGTCGTACCAGGTGTACAGCACCACATTCGAGCCGTTGACGATGGTAGCCCCGGCATCAAAGATACAGGCATGGCGGGATCCCACCATATCGGAAGACACCACCTCTGGCGAGTTGGTGTAATCCACTTGCCGGCGCAAGGGCGAGTGCAGGGCGACGTAACGCATGTAGTCGTTGACTTCTTGCTTACTGGTTTCCTGGTTCAGGCGCAAATTGAGAATCGCCATCGACACATTGGGCGTCGGCACGCGGATGGCACTGCCAGTCAATTTGCCCATGAGTTGGGGCAGCACCTTGGCCACGGCTTTGGCCGCGCCGGTCTCTGTAAGTACCATATTCAGGGGCGCACTGCGCCCTCTGCGGCTCGCCGGATGATAATTGTCGATCAGGTTCTGGTCATTGGTGTAGGCATGGACCGTTTCGACGTGCCCCGAGAGGATGCCAAACTTGTCGTCAATCGCTTTCAGTGGCGGCACGATGGCATTGGTGGTACAGGACGCCGCCGAAATAATGGTGTCGCTATCCTCGATCTGGTCGGAATTGACGCCATAGACGATATTCTTGAGGTCTTCACCCTTGCCGGGAGCGGTGAGAAGAACCTTGGAGACACCCTTGCACTGGAGGTGCATCGACAGGCCCTGGGTGTCCTTCCAGATACCCGTATTATCCACCACGATGGCGTCATCGATACCGTATTGGGTGTAATCGACCTGGTCCGGACTGGCGGCGTAGATGACCTTGATTTCGTTGCCATTGGCGACAAAGGACTCGGCCTCTTCATCGACCCGAATGGTGCCCTGAAAAGCCCCGTGCACCGAATCCCGGCGCAACAGGCTGGCTCGCTTGACCAGGTCATTGGGAGCGCCGCCGCGTCGCACTACGATCGCCCGCAAGCGCAGGGTATCGCCACCACCGGTTTTCTCTATCAGCAAGCGGGCCATCAGGCGGCCTATACGGCCAAAACCGTACAACACCACATCCCGGGGACGCTCTATCGGCTTGGCATCGCTGCCGATAAGATCCGCCACCTGCTCCCGAACGAAGTCCTCCAGGGAGACGCCTTTGCCCTTGCTCTCTTCTTCATAGAGGATCGCCAGGCGGCCCGCGTCGATATGCGCCGTGCCCAGATCCAGCTCCGACAGAATTTTGATCAAGGGATAGGTCTCGAACTCAGACAATTCGTTCTCTTCGACCTGGCGCACCGCGCGGTGGGCTTTCATGACCTGCAGTGCCGATTGATTGACCAGAGAGGTACCGTAGATATAGATTTTCACATTGTTTTTACGATACAACCTGCCGACCAATGGCAATAAATCCTCTGCCAGGGCTTCCCTCGCTTTCCAATCTCCAAAATAGTCGTCCGGCCTGGCTCTTTTCTTTTCAGTCACATTGACACCCCACATCGACACCCACATTGACAAGAAAGATCCCTGTTATTATCCGGTTTCCGCCGTCCCAGCGCAAGGTGAGCCCTATCGACTCAGGTTTTTTTCTTTGAAAATAAAGTACTTGGAAACGTGCCGGCGCTAGTTAAGTAATCGCAAATAAACCCCCGCCTACTCGTTTTGCGCTGGCAAATCCCCAGCCAGCCAATACAATAGCGATCTTTTTATCAACGCCGGTGCCCCTACGTGTCCTCTCTACTGCCCCTGGAGCCCGCGCCCGAGCGCGGATCCAGCCGAACCCTGCTACCTCTGCCAGGGGACAGCGATGCCCTTGCCATAGCCGAGACCTGCGCCAATAGCGGCCGACTGGCGGTAGTTATCACCGCCGACACCGCCCACTCCGAAGCGCTGGTGGAATCGATTGCCTTCTTCGCCGGCGAGCAACTGCCGGTATTGCACTTCCCCGACCGGGAAACCTTGCCCTACGACAGTTTTTCACCCCACCAGGACATAACCTCCGAACGGCTGCTCAGCCTGTATCAATTGCCACAGCGCCAACAGGGCATACTGGTGATACCCATTACCGCGCTCATGCACCGCCTGCCGCCGCCCGAGTGGTTATTGCAAAACAGCCTGCTGCTGCGCAGCGGCGACCGACTCGGCCTGGAGTCACTGCGTCAACAGTTGAATCGCGCCGGCTATCGCAGCGTAGATACCGTATTGGAACACGGCGAGTATGCCGTCAGGGGCTCGCTGCTAGACCTCTTCCCGATGGGTAGCAGCCACCCTTTTCGGGTCGATTTTTTCGATGACGAAATCGAGAGCCTGCGCAGTTTCAGCCCCGATAGCCAGCGCAGCCTCGAAAAAATGGCTGAGATTCGCTTGCTGCCGGCCAAGGAGATGCCGCTTACCGCACACTCCATCAAACATTTCAAGGAGCAGTGGCATAGCCGCTTCAATGTCGATCACCGCAGCTGCCCCCTCTACCGGGACGTGTCCGATGGCCTGGCGCCACCGGGTATCGAGTACTACTTGCCCTTGTTCTTTGACAACACGGTACTATTGGACAGCTATTTGCCCGATGATTGCCTGATACTGCTGCAACAGGGCGCCCACGAAGCCGCCGGCAAATTTTGGCAAGACGTGGTCAACCGCTACCAGGATCTCAATATTGATCCTCGACGCCCACTGCTGCCCCCCGGAGAGCTGTTCGCCAGCAGCGAAGAATTATTCAAAACCCTCAAGCGCTACCCACGCATTGTGCTGGCAGCAGATCCACCCGTGGGCAAACCCAAGCACGCGACCCGACTACCACTGCAAGCCTGTCCGGAGCTGGAAGCAGACGCAAAAAAGAAGCACCCCTGGGGGAAACTACAGCAATTCCGCGAACAATGGAGCGGCCGGGTGCTGTTTACAGCGGAGTCAGCGGGCCGGCGGGAAATCCTGTTGGAGCAGCTGGCCCGGGCGGATATAAAACCCGAGGTGGTCGACCACTGGCAGGATTTCCACACCTCGCAGCTGTCCTGTGCTATTGCGGTAGCACCGCTGCTGAACGGCTTTCTGTTGTCGGATCAGCTGGCAGTGGTGCCGGAAAACACCTTGCTCGGAGGCCGCGTCGCCCAGCTGCGGCGGGAGACCAAAACCCAGAACGGCGCCGATGCCATCATCCGCAATCTCGCGGAATTGCGACTCGGATCGCCGGTGGTGCATATCGAGCACGGCGTCGGCCGCTACCTTGGCCTGCAGTGCCTGGAGATCGACGGCGAGCCCTGTGAATTCCTGTTATTGCAATATGCAAACGAGGCCAAGTTGTATGTGCCGGTATCATCCCTGCACCTGATCAACCGCTACTCCGGGGTGGAAGATGACAACGCGCCGCTGCATCGACTGGGCAGTGATAGCTGGAAGCGAGAGCGCGAAAAAGCGGCGCGACAGATTCGTGACGCCGCCGCCGAATTACTCGAAATCTATGCCCGGCGAGCAGCCCGACCGGGAACCTCACTGCGGGTCGACGACACCAGTTACAGCAGTTTCGCTGCCGGTTTTCCCTTTGAAGAGACCGATGACCAGCTCACCACGATACATGCGGTGATCGACGATCTCGCCAAAGACACACCCATGGATCGACTGGTGTGTGGTGATGTCGGCTTCGGCAAGACCGAGGTCGCCATGCGCGCCGCCTTCGTCGCCGTGCAGAACAACTGCCAGGTGGCGGTACTGGTGCCGACCACGCTGCTGGCCCAGCAGCACTACGACAGCTTTCGCGACCGTTTTGCCGACTGGCCCATCAATATAGAAGTCATGTCCCGCTTCCGCAGCGCCAAACAACAAAGCGAATCCCGCCTGCGCATTGCCGGCGGCCAGGCTGATATTGTCATCGGCACCCATAAGCTGCTGCAAGGTGCCATCGAGTATAAAAACCTGGGGCTGGTGATCATCGATGAAGAGCACCGCTTCGGGGTGCGCCAGAAAGACATGCTCAAGGCCTTGAGAGCCGAGGTCGACATTCTTACGCTCACCGCCACGCCCATTCCACGCACCCTGAATATGTCACTGTCCGGCATGCGCGATCTGTCCATTATTGCGACCCCCCCGGCGCGACGCCTGGCGATCAAAACCTTCGTGCGGGAGCGCGATGACGGCATCATCAAGGAGGCCATTCTTCGAGAGCTGCTGCGGGGCGGCCAGGTGTATTTCGTGCACAACGATGTCAGCACCATCGAGCGCACCGCCAGGGAGCTGGCGGAGCTGGTGCCGCAGGCCCGCATCGCCATCGGCCACGGCCAAATGCGAGAGCGAGAACTGGAACAGGTGATGAGCGACTTTCATCACAAGAAATTCAACATCCTGCTGTGCACCACCATTATTGAGACCGGCATCGACATTCCGTCAGCCAACACCATCATTATGGAGCGCGCCGACAAATTCGGCCTCGCCCAATTGCACCAATTGCGCGGCCGGGTCGGCCGCTCCCACCACCAGGCCTACGCCTACCTGCTGACACCCCATCACAAGGCCATGTCCGCCGATGCCAGCAAGCGACTGGAGGCTATCAGCGAAGCCCAGCAACTGGGCGCCGGTTTCGTGCTCGCCAGCCACGACCTGGAGATACGAGGCACCGGAGAATTGTTGGGTGATGAGCAAAGCGGTCATATACAGAAGATCGGCTTTTCGCTGTATATGGACATGCTGGAGCGAGCCGTAGCGTCACTCAAACAGGGCAAGTCTATCAGTGCCGAGAGCATTCCCGTCCATGACACCCAGGTCAAACTGAATATCCCCGCTATCATTCCCGACGATTACCTGCCCGATGTGCACACGCGGCTCACTTTGTACAAGCGCATTGCCAATGCCCGCACAGAGACTGATTTACATGACTTGCAGATTGAAATGATCGATCGCTTCGGCTTGCTGCCGGAGCATACCAGGCAGTTATTCCGGGTGACATCGATCAAGCTGGATTCACAGCGGCTGGGCATCCACAAAATTGAGGCCGGGCCCCAGGGCGGCAAACTGGTGTTCGAGCAGGACACCCCGGTCAACCCCCTGGCGCTGGTGCAGATAGTACAATCGGCGCCAGAGTGCTACCGCCTGGAGGCGGGCAACCAGTTGCGCTTCACGGCCAGCCTCAAGAGTGCCGAAGAGCGTATCGACTTTGTCTGCGCAGTACTTGAGCAACTGCAGCCTCAGGCGGCATAATGGACACCCCCCACCATCACAGGAACCGGCTTATGCGCCAGCTGATACTACTGTTGCTCACCAGCATCGTGCTGCCAACTATGGCGTGGGGGCAGCCAGAAGCGGCGGACTCTGATCAGCCGCGCTGGTTCCAATTTGAATTGCTGTTTTTTCGCAACCTGTCCGCCGCGGCCCAACAGGAAGAACACTGGCCCGAGGAGATCGATCTCTGGTTTCCCGAGCCCAGCTACGAACTGCCGCCATCGCAGCATGAAGCCACCGCCCCCCGCCAGCTGCAAATCTGGGAACCGCCGACGCTGGAATTCGCTGCAGATGAACAAAAACAAGAACACGCGGTGAGCAGTGCGCTGCTGCAATATCGCGGTGTAGCTGATGCCGACAGCCACTTGAACGACATTAAAAACCGCCTGCAGCGCCGCAGTGACTACCAGGTGCTCGACTATCGCGTCTGGCGCCAGCCGCTGGCCCCGGACGGCGCGCCGGTCTACTTTCGGGTCGCCACCGGGGAATCCCAAAATGCTTACTATGAGCTAGAGGGTTACATCGGCTTTTACCTGAAGCGCTACCTCCATGTGAATACCGAACTGTGGTGGGGCGAATATGCTCTGCCAGGCTACCTGTCCGACAACGACCTGCCCGACAACAACCTGCCCAACGACAACCTGC
>CBDUUA010000024.1:0-12359 GCA_965370135.1 uncultured Cellvibrionales bacterium | reverse complement strand
GACGGCACCGCCAGGCTCTGGTCGATAAGCCTGATAAAGTGGCCATGAAAATTGCCATCCATGCCCAAATCACCATAGGCATCTTCCAATATCGGTGCCCACTGGCGGTAGTATGCCGCCAGCTTCTGGGGCGGGATTGCCGTTAGCGCCGCGATCAGGTCTGTTGCCCGCCCGAAATTGGCGCTGCTCATCTTCAGCCGCTCTCCCTGCTTTTTAACCTTGAAGCGGCCCATGGGATAGGATACCGGCCGATGGCTGTTGATCAGCTCACCATCGGACAGATTGACCGTTATGGATACCCACTTGCGGATTTGCTCCTTCGGTGTCAGCCAGGCCAGCAGCGGCGGTGACATCTCCTCCAGAGCGCGTTTCACTTGCGCATCGCTGCCGTCGATGCTTGCCGGGGGGCCGACCGGGGCAAGGTCGGTATCGGTCAGTTGCGGCTCCGGCGCCAGCCCTTGATTGAGCTGATCCCTGGCGCTGGCCAGCGCCCCTGGGGCAACCGGGATATCGCCAATCATGGGCGGCTGCGCCGGCGCATCCTTGTCTACGATGATAAACCAGGCCACGCCGCCGATAATCAGTAACACACCAAGAGCCAGCACGGCATCCCGGAGCTTGAGGCCACCACTGCTTTTTTTCTTGATGGGCTGCGGGTCGGTAAGTCGTTCAGTATCTGCTTCCATTTATTCAGGGTCTCTTAGCCGGTGTGGTGGTGGTACGATTTATAGATATTGTAAAAGTTAAGCACACAACAGGGGCACAGACCACGGTTTTTTAAGTAAAAGCATGGCTGCCACGAATTTAGCATGACAGGGAATCCCCTGTATCACAGACTTTTCTGCGCGCCTGGCACACAAACCTTCAGCGAAACGGCCCGCCAAACTCACCTTAACTTGTCAGCGGCGCAAATCTGCGGCCTAATAGCCCGCACGTATTTATCAATGGGGTGAGCGCTATGCTAAAGCGAATTCTGGTCGGCATTGTCACCGTCCTGGTGGCGGCCGTTGCCACTTTGTATGTATTCGGTAGTGGCATTTTTGGTTCACCACGAGGTATCAACCCGGTTGGCGACACCCCCATCCCGGCCGGTGTGCTGGCTGAACGCGCCGGGCTACAGCAGCGAGCCACGCCGCAAGATGCCGACGGCGGGCAAATCCTGTTTGGCGACCTGCACGTCCACAGCACAATTTCCACCGACGCCTTTCAATTGAGCATGCAGCTCTACGGCGGCGATGGCGCCCGCCCGGTGTCCGATGCCTGTGACTTTGCCCGCTACTGCTCGGCGCTGGACTTCTGGTCGATCAACGATCATGCGCTGTCGATAACGCCCCAGAGCTGGGAGCAGACCAAATCCTCGATTCGCCAATGCAACGCCGTCTCCGGCGACCCCGCCAATCCCGATACCGTCGCCTACCTGGGCTGGGAGTGGACCCAGATCGGCGCCACCCCGAAAAACCATTACGGCCACAAAAATGTCGTGCTCAGGGATCTGGACGATGACAAAATCCCCGCCAGACCGATATCGGCCGGCTTCCCTGCCGGCATCAGTCCGGAAGATATTCCCACCCTGGGCCTGGGCTTACTGCCGTTTTTGATCGGTTTAAATGGCGACACCTTCGACTATATCGATTATTTGCAACACCTCGCCGCGACACCGAATTGCCCCAGCGGGGTCGACACCCACAAACTACCGAGCGACTGTCGCGAGGTAGCACGCACCCCCGAGGGTCTGTTTGCCAAACTGAATAGCTGGGGCAGCGCCGCCATGGTCATTCCCCACGGCACCACCTGGGGCTTTTACACCCCGTCAGGCTCGAGTTGGGACAAGCAGTTGACGGCCAGCCAGCACGATCCCAAGCTGCAAAACCTGGTAGAGGTGTACTCGGGCCACGGCAACTCCGAGGAGTACCGCCCCTGGCAAGAGGTCGAATTTGACGCCGACGGCAATGCCACCTGCCCCGAGCCCGTCGATACCTTTACCCCATCGTGCTGGCGCGCTGGTGAAATCATCTATCAACGCTGCAGCGACAGCGGCGCCAGCGCCGGCGAGTGTGAGGCCAGAGCCCAAACCGCGCGGCAGAACTACCTGGCCGCCGGCTTGCCGGGCTTTCTTACTGTGCCTGGCAGCCGTGGCAGCGACTGGCTGGACGCCGGCCAGTGCACCAATTGCTTCCTGCCCGCCTTCAACTATCGCCCCCGCAGCTCGGTGCAGTATATGATGGCCCTGAGCAACTTCGACGACGGCAGCGCCGACAAACCTCTGCGCTTCCGCTTCGGCTTTATGGCCTCCAGCGATAATCACTCCGCCCGCCCCGGCACCGGCTACAAGGAATACGCTCGCACCGAGATGACCGAAGCCCGCTTTGGCGTGTTTGACGAAAACCCGATCGATAAAAAAATCGAGCAAACCGCCACTGCCCATTCGCAAGCCTTTGACGCAGCGGCGTACCCCAACCGCTTTGCCTCGATCAAGGAAACCGAGCGCCAGGGCTCTTTTTTCCTCACCGGTGGTTTGATCGCGGTTCACGCCGACAGCCGCAGTCGCGACGACATCTGGGACGCGATGCAGCGGCGGCAGGTCTACGGCACCAGCGGCCCCCGCATCCTGCTGTGGTTTGATCTGCTCAACGGCGCCGACGGCGCGGTGCTGCCGATGGGGGCGGAAACCGCAATCGGCGACAACCCCCGCTTTCGGGTGCGCGCGGCGGGGTCGCTGGCACAAAAACCCGGTTGCCCGGACTACGCCAACCAGGCCCTGTCTGCGGAGCGCATGCACTACTTGTGTCGGGGCGAGTGCTATAACCCGTCGGACACTCGCTACCCCATCACCCGCATCGAAGTGGTGCGCATTCGGCCCCAGGCCAGCCCCGGGGAAGCCCTGGACCCGCTGATCGAGGATCCGTGGCTGGTGTTGCCCTGTGACGGCGATACTGAGGGCTGTAGCGTGGAATTCAGCGACCCGCAATTTACCGGCGCAGCCCGGGATACACTCTACTATGTGCGAGCCATCGAGGCGCCCCGGGAGCGAATCAATGGCGACCTGCTGCGCTGCCAGCGGGATGAAAGCGGCAAGTGTACAAAAGTCGATCTGTGCACCAGCATGGATCCCGCCGAAAACTGCCTCGCCAAGGCTGAAGAGCGAGCCTGGTCATCACCGATCTTTATTGACTATAAACCCGCTGCGGCGCCTATTGACTTTAAACCCGCTGCGGCGCCTATCGACTTTAAACCCGCTGCGGCGCCTATCGACTTCAAACCCGCAGCAGCGCCTGTCGATTCCAAACCCGCCGCGGCGCCTATAGATTTTAAACCCACGGCAGCGCCGCCATCGGAACCCCTCGAGCATGGTTGATTTGAAGTATGTATCCGCAGACGAAGCGGTAAAGAACATCAAGCCCGGCGACCGGGTGTTTCTCCATGGCGCGGCCGCCACACCGCAACACCTTGTCAATGCGCTGACCGCGCGGGGCGACCAGCTGCGCAGTGTGGAGTTGGTCAGCATACACACCGAGGGCTCCGCCCCCTACCTGGCCCCGGAATACAAGGACTCGTTCAATGTAAATACCTTTTTTGTCGGCTCTAACACCCGCAACGCCGTTGCCCAGGGCCTGGCAAACTATGTGCCGGTATTTTTGAGCGAGATCCCCAATTTGTTTCGCTCGGGAATCATGCCGCTGGATGTCGCGCTGGTTCAGGTAAGCCCACCGGACAAACACGGCTATTGCTCAACCGGGGTCTCCGTCGACATCACCAACGCGGCTATCGAAACGGCAAAACATGTCATCGCACAGGTGAACGAGAATATGCCCAGGGTTCATGGTGACGGCATTATCCATGCCTCTGCGATGGACGCACTGGTGCTCAGCCACGATCCGATCTTCGAAAAGCAAGCCAAACCCCCTACCGCTATCGAGACCACCATCGGCAACTTCATTGCCGAAATGGTAGAGGATGGCGCCACCTTGCAAACTGGGATAGGCGGCATACCGGATGCCACGCTCCACGCCCTCGTGGGGCATAAAAACCTGGGCATGCACAGCGAGATGTTTTCCGACGGTATTATTGAGCTGGTACAGTGCGGCGCGCTGACGGGAACCGCCAAGCTGCGGCAACGGGGCAAGATTGTCGCCGGGTTTTGCCTGGGGTCGCGGGCTTTGTATGATTTTCTCGATGACAACCCGATGATTGAGATGAGAGATATTGCCTACGTCAACGACACCTCGGTGATACGGGTCAACCCCAAGGTCACCGCCATCAATAGCGCTCTCGAAGTCGATATTTTTGGACAGGTGTGCGCCGACTCCCTGGGTACGCGGCAGTACTCCGGCGTCGGTGGTCAAATTGATTTTATTCGCGGCGCCGCCTTATCACCGGGAGGCAAGCCCATCATCGCCTTGAACTCACTGACCAGGAAGGGCGACTCAAAGATCGTTTCCCAGCTAAAACCCGGGGCCAGCGTCACCACCAGCAGGGCCCACGTCCACTATGTGGTGACTGAATTCGGCGTCGCCTACCTATATGGCAAAAACCTGCGCAAGCGCGCCTCGGCGCTTATCGATATCGCCCACCCGGATCACCGGGAGCGCCTCGAACGAGAGGCCTTTGACATTTTGAAAACACGCTGAGATCACACTGAAAGCTAACTGAAGCCAACTATAGGGGGGCTGACTGGAATGGCGCTAAGTTAAGCTCCTTTTCCTGCTGTAGGTGCGAATTTATTCGCATACTGTGTGCATTATTTGGCGCTGCCATGCGAATAAATTCGCACCTACTCGCTTAACTTAGTGCCATTCGGTTCCGACTGAATAGACCTGACACAGTTTCGGCCATCGCCCTTTGCCAGGAACAACGCCTGATCTACCCGCTCGATAATGTCTTCCGCCGATTCACCGAGTCGGTATTCGCCAACCCCAAAGCTGGCCGTTATCCGGTCAGCCACCAGCGGCGATGCCGCCTCAAATATGGCCAGGCGCAATTGCTCAGCCAGTTCTAGAGCGCCTTGCAAGTTTGTTTGCGGACAGATAACGAAAAATTCTTCCCCTCCCCAGCGGCCCACGACATCGATATCCCTGGTGCGTTTCTGGGCAATTTTTGCCACCGTGACCAACAGCCTGTCGCCGGCCATATGGCCGTGGGCATCATTTATTTTCTTAAAATAGTCCAGGTCAAAAATGATGATGGAAAAATCGCCCTGCCCGCGCTCACTGCGTTTAATCTCATTACTGAGCGTAGTATTTATTTTTATTCGATTGTATAAGCCGGTTAAGGTGTCGGTTATTGATAACAGCTCTATACGTTTTTTGTCCGTAATATCGATCCAAACAGACGCATAACCCTCAACCTCACCCGACAAATTGATCAGCGGTTCAATATTTGCTTCAACATTCAACATCCGCCCCTGCCCGGTCGCCACCATAAGCTCACCACACCAGGGACTGCCCTCGCCCAGGGCGGATTTCATTTGCCCGAAAGCACTCTCATTGCACAGGTATGGCCAAAGAGTGTCGTATTTCTTGCCGATCAGCTGTTCTCGCTGATAAGCCGCTACCCGACAAAAAGCGTCAGAGACATCTACAAAATTAAAGTCCATATCAAACTGGGCGGTAATCGTGTAGTGATTGATGGTCTTCAGGTAGCGCTGGAGCTTGGCATCTGCTTGCGCAAGGGCACGACCCCTCGCCAAAACCTGGCGTTTTAATCGATAATTGAAAAACCCCATCAGCCCCGCCACCATGATCACCAGGGACACCGCAATGATACTGACCCGCAGCGTCAACTCCCGGGCCGGGTCATCCTGGTAGTACTCGGTATAGAAAATACCCTTGAGCGTAGCCCCCGGCTCAACCAGGTCGCGCTCTCGATAGATATCCGCGAGTCGCTGAAAGCGCCTGGGACTCATATGTCCTATATCGATAAGCCCCGGCTTGATTAATCGCCTGGTCGCCCGCGCTTCAAACAGCAGGGATGCGCGATCTTTAACTTGTTTGCTCGGGTATTTTTCCAGAATCCAGTCAACCACTTCGTCCTGGTTTTCGAGCGCGTATTCCCAACCTTTCAAGCTGGCCCGACGAAAGGCAAGTACCGCTTGCGGATTCTCGGCAATCAGCTTTTCGCTGGTAAAAAGGATATCGCCATAGAAGTCGACCCCATAGTTGGCAGGACTGATAATATTGACCTGGTGCCCTCTACTGGCATAGAGATAGGGTTGATTGGTCACATAGATAGAAATTGCGTCAACCTGCCCTTTCAATAAGGCGTCATTATCAAAGTTGTGGGCAACAAAATCGAAGTCTTCCTGACCAAGGCCAAATTCATTAAACATTGCCGTTATTTGAGCGTCATCTTCCCATTGACGATACATCACTCGTTTGCCGACCAGGTCCAGGGGGCTCTTGAGCTTATCTTTCACCATCGTCATCAGGGCGAGGGGCGAGCTTTGAAAAATCGCGGCCAACATCACCACAGGGTCACCCTCAAAGCGGCGCAGTATCAAGCTGCTGCCAGTAATGCCGAAATCTGAGCGTCCCGCCAGCACGTCATCCACAACGGAGTCCGGCTCGCCAAGCTCCTGCAACTCGACCTCCAGGCCTTCGTCCCGGTAGTAGCCCTTTTCTACCGCCGCATAGTAACCGGCAAACTGAAATTGGTGAAACCACTTGAGTTTCAGGGTGAAATGAGAGCGAGCGCCATCGCTGGCGACAGTTGCCGTTGCCAGGAACACAGTCAACAAGAAGACCCACTTGAGGAATCCGGGCTTTACCTGCATCGAATCTCGCGCACCTCCTGTTCTATCGCCAAGGTATGGCTAAGGTATGGCCAAGGCCCTTATTCATCGCTTCTATCGCCGGATAATCAACAACAAACCATATACGGCGACCAATACCACCTTATAGTCACGACTATATTTATGCAACGATGGAATCGTTTCCTGTTTGCCCGCAATAAAGCTAAAATCCGGATTTAAACTACGCTGAGGGCAACATAATGATTTTGATAGATATTCTCAATCCGGAGGAAATCGTAGCAAATGAAGCCGGCAAATTTAAGGTAATTGTCGCCAAAACACTCGGTGTCGACTTAAAACGACGTATCGAGCAGGAGATGGCCGACCGCTTGCGGGAAGAGTTGACGGCAAACGGCCTTGTGGTCGAGGTTCGCACCATCGAGTAAGCCGGGGATTCACACTCGAGGGGCGACAATTGAAATTTCATCGGTTCATCACACCCCCCGGATATAGACTGGCCTCGCAGGGTCGCTTCTGTTTAGCTCAATCGCGAGAATGAGTGGAAGGAGTGGGAGGAGTGGCAAAAAAGGAGAATAACGGCGCCAGCGTCTTCATCTCGCATCAGCGAGGTGGGAAGGGTGCGCGCCCCTTGCACGAGGCTCTCGTGGCGCGCGGCGTCTCCTCGTTCCTCGACGAGGAGATGATTGATCCTGGCAATCCCTTTCCCGAGCGGCTCGCTGACGCGATGTTGGCCGCTCGAGTGGTCGTCGCCTTCATGGACGACGAATACCTCAAGCGCCCATGGTGCATCTATGAGTTGCGCGTCGCCACTGCACCCGCACGCGCCGATGCCAACGCCGCCATGGATCACCTGGTGGTCGCATTACCGGCGGAGGGCGCAACCACGGCGATCACCGACCGACTGCCCCCGGCCAGCGCCAGCCAGTCATGGCCGAATGCAAGCAACACGGAGGTGCTGGTCGCCCTCGTTGAGGAGCGCCTCGTCGCCTGCCCCGACTCGCTCGCCAAGCGGCTCGAGGGCTTGGACGACGACGCCGGACGGAGCCTACGCAGCGGCGCACTCGTGCCGGCGCCAACCACGCCGCCGGGTGGCAAGACACTACTCACTGACATGTCCGATTCTCTCAAAGAGCGCTTTGTCGGTCGCACCGGCCTGCTGTGGATGATCCATGACGCGCTCGATCCTGGCGGCGTGGAACTGGCGTCGCGGTCTTGTGCAATCGAGGGCGGCGGAGGTACCGGCAAGTCACAACTAGCCGCGGAGTACGTGAGCCGCTACGGTCGGTATCACTACCCAGGCGGCTGCATCTGGGTCGACGCATCGGGTGGCGACGAAAACCTTGTTCGTCAACTGCACACCATTGCGCGCCTGTTCGACAAGCACACGCCGGCCATCGATACCCTCGGGGAGCGCGCCAGTGATCGAGTGGAGACCTTGCAGCAGATGCTGCGGGAGTGCGTACCCGAAGACCAGCGCACACTCTGGGTCATCGATGATGTGCCCGAACCGGGAGTCGGAGAGCAAGGACCGCAACCGCTTCAACGCTGGTGCCCGGTGCGCGACCGCGTGGCCCTGCTCTGCACGTCGCGACGCGCGGGGATCAAGGACGCCGACCATCACATCGCGGTGCATGAGCTCTGTGTGGAAGCGGCCACGCAGTTGCTGACACAGGCGCCGGTGGACTCGAGTTGGCTCGCTGCCGAAAGCTGGGAGCGTATCACGCGCTGGCTCGGCTGCTGGCCACTCGGCCTTCGGATCGCCCAGGCGAGCCTCGCAGACGGCTACGTGACCGCCAAATCACTGCTCAAGTCGGCGCTCGGCGAGGAACCTGCTCGCGCCCTGGAAAGCGAAGTCGATGCGCTGCGCGAGGATGTCGTCGAGGGCTACCTGCACGGGGTCGCCGAAATCTTCCACGACAGCTACGAGGCACTGGCGAAAAAGCCCACAGCGTGCCGCCATGCGCATTTGCTCGCGCGCCTCGCCCGTGCCCCGCTGTCCGAGGACGCGCTCGACACGCTCATTCCCGCCGCCTCGCGCGGCCTCCTGGCGAAGCGCAGCTGGATCGACTCGACGAACTCCGCCGACGGCGATGGCCGCCACTGGACCATGCACCGTGTCATCGCCAGCTACCTGCGCTGCCTCAGCGATGCCCAGGGCGACCCGGACGCCGAGTTCGCGGACCTGTGCGGATGGCTCGAAACCTTGCTGACGCCGGAAACTCCGCTGCCCCCACCGCTAATCACACGTAACCTGCGCGTTGTGATCGACGGCATCCACGCCCGCCTCGAAACAAACCCCTCGCCAACCCTGGTGGCGGCGGCTCGAAACCTGGCACTACACGCCGCCACATGGAAGCTCTGGGACTTCGAACTGCGAGAGCCGCGCTACTACGCGGCCGCGCTGGCGGAAACGCTGGGTGTAAATGGGGAGCTCGCGCAGCGCTTGCACGAAGGGCTCGCCAGCGCAGATGTCACGGTCGCACGGAGCTGTGTCGCGGCGGCAGGCGGCATGGCGCACAGCGAGGAAGCGGCGCACTTCTTGCTCCAGGCGATATGCGATCCGCGCCAGGAGGTGCGTTTTCAGGTGGCGCCCACCATAAGCCAACTCGCACCTGCGACGGTGCTCGGCGTTCCATTGATGCAGGAGATCATTGCGCGCGCTGAAGAGTGGAGCGAAAACGTTCGGTTTCAGCTCGACCCGCTGCTTGAGAATGCTGAGGCCCTTCCCGATGTCGCAACACTGCTATTCGACGCACTGAGCAACTCCGAGCCGCCACAGCGACGCTTTGCGAGCGCTATGTTCGGCCGGATCCTCGCGATCTACGGGGATCATCTTGCGCTGGAAGCCAAGCAGCAGATCTGCCAGGCACTGCTGGATGTGGTGCTCGACGACGAGCTGGCCGATATCGCGATGGCGGCCAGCGAGGCGATGGCGGCGGTAGGCGAATCGATGTACCCGACACTGGTCGAGATTATCGGCTCGCGGGCGAAGCTCGAAGACCAGCGCTGGCGTCGGGCCGTAGACGCCTTCGTGGTATATTGCACCACTCTTGAGAGGCCACCCTCCCCCGGTTTCGGATGGATCGTCGATGACGGCGAAAGCACCTGCGTGCCGCGTAATTGGCCCGCGGCGCAGCGCAAACCGGAGCGTCTCGAACCGCTGGCGCGCATGGCCGTAAACGATACCGACCCGACCGTTCAAGAAGTGGCATGCCGCGCCCTCCTCGGCGAGGTCTTTGGTGTACGACTGCCCAGGTCAATCATCACCACCTCCCTGATCCGGGGCGGATTCGACTGCTGGATAGCCCGCTTTGTGATTGACGCACAAGCTGGGGACAGTGGGCGGGCCCAGCTGGCCAACCAGGTCAACGACGCAATCGATGCGGGGCTCGGCGAAAAGGCATTGCCGATCGCAGAACTCGCGATTGCATTCGACCCGGAATTCTCCAGCCCCTACTGGTGGCGTGCGCGCATCATGCAGGCCCGTGGTGAATACGCTGCCGCACGAGACGACTATGGGCACGTCTTCGAACTCTCACCCACATTCGTAGATGCCGTCTTCCAACGTGGGTACGCGCACCGATGCCTCGGCGAACTCGAGGAGGCACTGGCCGACTACGGACTCACTCTCGAAATTGATCCCGAGTTCCCCGACGCGCGGTATTACCGGGCAGAAGTGCTGCACCTGCTAAACCGGGATGAAGAGGCGCTTGCCGATGCCGAAGCCGCCGTGCGCAAAACGCCCGATTGGGACGCCGTATTCGAGTTGGCCGCGGGCGTGTACGGCGCTTTGCAGCGCTGGAGACCCTGCCTCGAATCGGCCACGCGAGCAATCGAGTTGGGCTGTCCGCCAATGCCGACGCGCTACTACCGCGCCCTCGCCTACGTCAATCAAGGGCTGCCGCTGTCCGCACTCGATGACCTGGAAGTGGCGCTCGCGGCGCAGCCAGACGACGCGCGCCTGACAAAACTGTGGCGCCAACTCACCAGCAAGCCGCCTCCGCCAGCGCTTGCATAAGCCCTGCAAATCTTCGATGATAAGCCAAGCCGCGAGGCACCGGGTTCTGGCTGAACCGGACTGGCGGCGCAACAGAGGATGCCGCCAGTAGCATAGAGGCGACATCCTCCAGATAATGATAATCACGCTATAAGCGCCGCCGTTTCCCCTCCAGAGCAAAGCCAGACTTGCCGGGGTTCGGCCAGCTACCATTGCTACCCGGATGCCGCCATGCCCTTAAAACTCCCCGCCAGTATAAATATCAACCACCCCATTAGAGGCCTGCTAAAGCTGGCGGGGGAAGCCACTGGGGGGGATATTGTCGCTGAAACTCTACATTGGGGTTTTGACAAAGGCCTGTACCTGCGCGCCGAAGGCATTACCCTATCCAGCTCCCGCCTGCCAAATGCGCTCTTGACCGCGGTCGAACTGCGCTTCAGCATTGCATTGTTACCACTGTTTACCGGCAAGCTCGTTATCAAAAAACTGAGTCTGGAACAACCGGCGCTGAACTGGCGCCAACCGAATGCGCCACTGCCATCGAATACACCACTTCCGACAGGCACCGACAAACTGGAATCAAGTAGCTGGTCACTACCCCTGACCGTAGAAATCCAGGAATTCCTGATCAACGACGGCAGCTTGCTTCTGACCTTCGACGGCACTGACGGTGGCGCCGGGGAAACCCTGGATATTCCAGGGGTGAAGTTCGAGGCATTCAATCTGTCGCCCAAGTCCGTCGCAACATTCGATTTCGAAGCCTCCCTGGGGGTCGAGGGATCGATCAAAGGTAACGGGCAGTTGCACGGCGTCGCCATGAAATCAGAGGATCCCCGCCTCAAACTTCACGCCGCGCTAAAAGGCGTTGATGCCGGGCTACTCAACCGATTGATCCCGGTCACTCAAGCGGACATCAAGCTGGAGGGACAGTTTGCCGGCCATTTAGATTACGCGGGCAATACCACGACCGGAGGGGATCTTCTCGGAGAGCTGGAACTGGGAGGACTCCAGTACCAGGATAGCGCCAGGTGGCCCGATTCCCTGCCTGGCAGGCCAGCCCACCTGAACCTGGATATGGCTGTCGACAAAAGTGTTATCAGCGTGCGTCAGCTGCAGCTCAGCATGGCCGATTTGTCCGCCACGGCGCATTTTCGCGTCGAGGAATACCTGTCCAGCCCCACCATCAAGTCAGCCGGCCTGACCGGGAACCTGTCCATGGGCGCCGCCACCCATTTAGTGCCCTGGTTACTGCTGGGCAAACAAGGCGTCTATATACGGAAGGTTCTCGCGGAGGGTGGAAGTCTCAAATTCGAGACACAGGCCCTGCCCGAACTCCCTCTTGCCGGCCCCGGTGTCGACCCCGAAGTACTACTCGCGCAATGTTTCGCCACCCTGAGCGTGTCAAACCTGCGACTACCCGGCTCCGGTTTGCGGCCCCGGCTGCACATTATGCAGGGAAATCTGCAACTGCGAGAAGGTGTGCTCAGCGGCGCTAACATCGACATCCACACCGGCGCCGCGTCCCTACCACCCCTGTCTCTGACCGCCACAAATTTGCTGGGATCACCGCGTATCACGCTGTCGGCAGAGGGACCTGCCATGGTGGATGTCGGT
>CBDUUA010000023.1:0-12384 GCA_965370135.1 uncultured Cellvibrionales bacterium | reverse complement strand
AGATTGTCGAATCCTATGGCGGCCAGGTGTCGGCATTGGAGTTTCTGGACGAGTGCTCTACCACCGCCATTGTCGAAAAAATCAAGCAGCGCCAGGAAGTGCCTTGATTTACCTGGTGCCCACCCGGAAGGCCGGCACGCAGGAGCGCCGGTATCGTATTCGAGATTTGTTTGTGGGGGCCGGCCTTCCGGGCGGGCGCTATAAAAAAGCTCCAGGCGACCGCAGGCCACTAATTTTTATCATCCGGTATGCCGGGTGGGCGTGGTTTTTGCTAAAGCAAAAGCCATTCGTAGCCAGGTTAACTCTTTAGAGATCCCGTCGATGCGCATCCTGATTGTCAAACTCAGTTCTATGGGCGACCTGGTGCAGGCCCTGCCCGCAGTCACCGACGCCAGTCGAGCGATTCCCGGGCTGCAGTTTGACTGGGTGGTGGATGAGTCATTTGCCGACATCCCGCGCTGGCACCCCGCCGTGGCCAATACCCTGTGCACTGCGCATCGACGCTGGCGCCAGCGGCCGCTGCACTATTGGCGCAATGGTGAAATACCGGAATTTCTGCATCGCCTGCGGGCCACTCGCTACCATCGGGTGATCGACTCCCAGACCAATATCAAGAGTGCGGTGGTGACGCTGCTGGCCCGGGGTGAAAAGTACGGGCCGGATAAACACTCGGTGCGGGAGTGGGGTGCGCACCTGGCCTATCATCACCGGGTGCCGGTGAATACCCGGCAACTGGCCATCAATCGCTGGCGCGAGATGTTTGCCCGCATACTGGACTATCCCTTGCCCACCACGCCTTTTGATTTCGGCCTGCAGGGAAACAACTGGCCGGCGCCTGCTCATGAGCCGCCGCAACAGCCCTACCTAATGTGCGTCACCAATGCCAGTTGGACTAACAAGCGCTGGCCCGACCAGCACTGGGGCCGCCTGTTTGCGCTGGCCAGTGAGCGCGGTTACCGCATCTTGCTGCCCTGGGGTTCCGCCGCCGAGCAGCAGCAAGCGCAGCAATTAGCCGAGCCCTTTGATCTCTGTGAGGTGTTGCCGCGGTTGTCGCTGACTGATCTGGCGGGTTTGTTCCGCGCCAGCGCCGGCGCCGTCTGCAATGATACCGGGCTGGCCCATATCGCGGCCTGCCTGGATACCCCGGTGGTCACCGTCTATGGTCCCACCGATCCGCAGCTGATTGGCGCCAGCGGTTCCTGTTCCAGCCATCTGGTGGCCAGCGGCTACGATTGCATTCCCTGTTACAAGCGCCAGTGCAATGTGCAGGGCTATAGCGGGCCCCAGGCCCAGTGCCTGAAGACTATTGCGCCGGAGCAGGTGTTGATCGAGTTGCAGCGGCAGCAGGCGCTGTGTGCGCCGGAGGCGACGACGAACACCCATGCAGGGGCAAGTCCATTCGGCCCAGCGTTAGCTTGAATCCAGGAGTATTTGTAATGAAAAGAGAGAGCAGGCATGAGATGGGAGAAGGCGGTTACTGCGTCTGTCCCAAGTGCGAAAAAAGAACGACACACAATGAGGGTATTCCTTGCCGGGATGAGAAATGCCCGGAGTGTGGTGCCAAGATGCTGCGTGAAGGCTCTTATCATCACGATCTTCTGGTGAATAAGCGGAAGAAGAATAGTGAAAGAAATAGTGAAAGAAATAGTGAAAGAAATAGTGAAGAAGGCTAAAGCAGACCAATGGGAAATACTTTTTGGACAGCTTTTGCTGCAAGCTCCTTTGCCGCCATTGTTACTTCAATAGGCATCTACACGATTCGTCAATATGTAGATTGGGGCCGGCGCAACACGACCTATTTTATGTGCTTTGCCGCGGGAGTGCTCATCTCGGCCTCATTTCTTCATATGATTCCAAAATCGCTGTCAATGAATCCAGACGCGCCAATTTACCTGCTAGTTGGCTTTTTCGGTTTGCATTTATTCAATCGCTTCATTACCGCGTTTGTATGTCGAAAAGACCCTGAAAAAGAGCAATATGGCATTGGGCTGGTGCCAATGGTAGGCATTGGTTTTCATTCGTTCATAGATGGGTTTGTTTACTCTATTACTTTTACTGTAAGCGTTTTTACCGGATTTCTGGCGACGGCCGGCATGGTACTGCATGAGTTTCCCGAAGGCATCATTACTTATATGTTGTTGTTAAAAGCCGGTTATCATGAGCGAAAAGCTATGATGCTGGCCTTTCTTGCGGCGGCATTGACAACTCCGCTGGGGATGCTCATCTCCTACCCAATGATAAGAAAAATTGATGAAACAATGCTTGGAGCACTGTTATCTTTATCAGCGGGAGCATTGATTTATGTCGGTGCAACCCACCTCTTGCCACAGGCAGAGCAAGAGCATAAAAAATACAGTTTTGTTGCCCTGGGTGGTGGTATTGTGGTCGCCGTTATCATCGTTTTATCGAAGACCTAGTGCCCGCACGCAACGGCGCCAGAGCACCCTTGCGCCGTGAATCCAGGCGGGCGAAGCTCTGCTGAGCCCCACCCCCTGGCGCTCGCTTACGACCAGCCACTCATGATCGAGATCAGGTCAACCACCCGGTTTGAATAGCCCCACTCGTTGTCATACCAGTTCAGAGTTTTGACAAAGCGCCCTGCGGTTACCGAGGTAAAGGCGGGATCGTAGATCGACGAGTAGGGGTTGCCGATGATATCTGACGACACCACCGGCGTATCCAGGTACTGCAGGATGCCGCGCATAGACGGTGAAGCGGCTGCCTCCAGCACTGCCTGGTTGATGTCATCGACGGTGACATCGCGCTCGAGCTCGACATAGAGGTCGACGACCGAGCCGTCGGGAACCGGCACCCGGGCGGCAATACCGTCGAGCTTGCCGGCCAGCGCCGGCAATACCTGGCCCACGGCCTTGGCGGCGCCGGTGGATGTGGGAATGATATTGGCAGCCGCAGCCCGACTGCGACGCCAATCCGAGTGGGGCACATCGGCCAGCCGTTGATCATTGGTATAGGCGTGAACCGTGTTGATAAGGCCCTCAACAATACCAAAATTATCCTGCAGTATCTTCGCCATGGGCGCCAGGCAGTTGGTGGTGCAACTGGCATTGGACACGATCTGGTGTGCCGGCGCGAGGCCGTCCTCATTGACACCCAATACCACCGTGTAGTCGATCTCATCCTTGGCGGGCACCGTCAGTATTGCCCGTTTGGCCCCCGCGCGCAGATGCGCCGCCACCTGCTCCCGGGTGCGAAACACCCCGGTGGCTTCCACCACCACATCGACTCCCAATTCGCCCCAGGGCAGGTGTTCCGGATCTCGCTCGCTAATCATGCGAACCCGGCCATCCGGGGTTACCAGGTGGTCATCCTCCAATGCCAGTGGCTTGTCGAAACCGCCCATGATGGTGTCGTACTGCAGTAGATAGCGCAGGGCATCATGGTCGAACAGATCGTTTATGGCGACAATGTCTATATCGTTGCGTTTGTCCAGGATGCGAAACACGGAGCGACCGATGCGCCCAAAACCGTTGATAGCGACTTTCATTAGACCAACTCCTTGTTATCCAGTGCCCGGTAGAGCCTGACCACATCGAGGGTGCAGCAGGCGTGCCCCAGGGATTCATACCAGACCAGGGATTTAATCATGCGCTTGCCGGACTTCAGCGTACCTTGTAAATCGAATACGGCGGAGTGCCGGTTGCCGATGACGTCCGAGGACACGATGGGATCGGCGATTGTGGTGACCAGGCCGGGGTAGTTTTCGCAGGCAGCCAACACGGCATTGTTGACATCTTCAGCCGACACATCGTTGGAGCTCATCACCGTACTGAGGTCGAGCATCGAGCCGCGCTGTACCGGTACATTCAGTGCGTGACCGCTCAGCTTGCCCGCGAACTGCGGCAACAGGGTTTCGACCCATCGAGGTGAGTCATTGGCATTGGGAATAATATTTACCGCTGCCGAGCGGCTGCGTCGGCAGTCGCTGCCGGCGTAGTCCTGCAAGGGCTGGTCGCTGGTATACGCGTGTATCGTGGTCATGGTGGCGGTTTCCACCCCCAGCGCCTCATCCAGGATTTTCAGGGTTAGCGCCAATGCGGCGGTGGTGGCCGAGCCGGTGGAAATAATGCGGTCGGCGGCGTCGGCGCTGGATTCGTTGATCCCCGGTACTATCATGCGATCCAGTGGTGAGTCCGGCAAGGTGGCGATCATCACCCGCTTGGCGCCGTTGTCCAGATGGGCTTGCAATTGCGCGGCGGTGCGAAATTTTCCAGTCGCATCGATGACGACATCGACGTCGAAAACATCCCAGGGGGTCTCTCCGGGCACATCATTCTGTAGCATGCGGCTGCGAAACCGGGGGTTGCTTAGATAGTTACCCTGCAACTCGCAGTCAATCGAGCCCTCACTGCACAGCAGGTAGTGGAGTATATCGGGTTTGCCGATATCGGTGATGGCGACGATCTCGAGATCCTCGCTTTCCGAAGCCAGTTTATAGAGTTGCCTGCCGACCTGGCCGAACCCCATAATGCCAATTCGCGTTTTCGTATTACTGCTCATTTGTAGAATCCCTGGTGACAAAATTCATAGAAAAAACGTGGAAGGTGTAGCGTTAATGATACCTTAAAATTCCTAGATGAAACTTTGATGAAATCACGGTATTTCATATCACCGCGGCTCTGTTTTGAGGAGCAGACCTCAAGGTCGTTCCCGGTCAGATTTGACGGCATCATGCGTCAAAGAATGCGGCAAAAAAATTTCCGGATAGCTGGCAATGAGTATGTCTGCAACAATCTTGTTTCCAGCGGGGCTAAAGTGACCGTCATAAACCCAATAGAGATCATTTTTACTCAGCCGTCGCTCGCGAAACTCTGAGCTGAGGTCCAGATATTGGATGTCATTGTCGTTGAAAAATTCACGCAGTTCACGAAACCATTCTGTCCTAGTGTGAAGACCCTTGGATGGAATCAATACGACAACGTACTCAATACCCTTTTGATCAGAATAGGTCTTGAAATCGAGAAGTGCCTGTTTGTTGTTTTCGGCGTAAGGATTATCCCGATACCAATACCGGTCATTTTTTGCAATCGGAAGAAGATAGAGGTTCTTGGTCGCGTGCACAGTCACTGTACCATGCTCCGCAACAGTCGCTTGATTTGTCTGTACGGCGGGCTTTGCGACGGTCGCAGGCTCACGCCGTCGCTTCAAGTTTTCGAAAAATTCCTGGCTCTTCTCGCTGATACCGTTAAGGATGTTTGCCGACAATGAGTACCTTAACACGGGTTGCGCAGCGTCCTGCCACCACAGCTTGTGCTTGCGCTCCAGCTTGGCCAGCCCGTCGTCGATTTTTTGATTGAGCTCCTCATCCGTAAACCGTATAAGCTCATTATCAGGATTGAGAGCCGCGCTCTCGACCAGCCAACCTCGCACCACGGCAGTGTGCGGGTGGGCATAGTCGTTTGCCATATCATTTGAGCTGTAAAAAACAAATACTGCCTTTGGCGGGCTGTCGAGCTGTTCTACGATGTTGTGAAATTTTTCGAACTGGTGCCTCTGACCGGTATGCGTGACGCCGCATTTAAGGATGTCAGTTCCGGTTTGCTGTTCGACCAGGGTACCAAATTTCTGCTCGAACGGTGCGTAACCCCAGGTGAAACTATCCCCGGCGAAGTAAACATAACGCTCGTATTCACTGTGCTCGTTATCGAAACAAGCCAGGGAATTCGACCAGATAGGATAGTCAATGCCTTCCACCCAGTGACTGCTCTTGCGGTTTGGCCCGATATCAAAGCCTCGAACAGAGTGCTCGACAAAATAGTCCTTGGGATACTTGCTGTGGCCCGGGGCCTCGGGGGCTGGCGCTTTGCGGTACTCTTTGAAGCCAGCGGTATAACTCTCAGGAAGCAATTTGTACATCGCAAGATCGAATAGGGCGATGACCAGCAGTATACTGCCAAGATTGGCGAAAATGATTTTGAGGCTATTGCGCATAGAATGCGATTCCCGCAACCGTGTAGTGACTGACTAACACTGACTAATACTGACTAAGAGTAAGCGAAGAAAGTATCGACCATTTTTATCCAGGATAATACCTCTTCGTGAAATCCATTGCCATGGAACCGCCGCTCGCCTCGCTTTATTGCGGTGGTATTTGCAGGCCCCGGTTTGCGGGCGGCGGCACAAGCCTCTGCTCCGCTTCCGCTTGACGAGAGCCGGGCATCACTTGATAATGACGGCGCTGCATCCATCGCTGCAGGAACAGGCCCATGAGGAGCTGCCACTTGCTATCGCTGTAGACTTCCGGGTTACATGATGGCCTGTCAAATTTCCTGAATCTTGAGAACATCCTGAGGCCATAGTGACAACATCCATACTGGGCATTTCGGCCTATTATCACGATAGCGCTGCCGCCATGGTTGTCGACGGTGAGATTATTGCCGCAGCCCAGGAGGAGCGATTTACCCGCAAGAAACACGATGCGGGCTTTCCTCGCCACGCCATTGAATATTGCCTGGCCGCAGCTGGGGTATCATTGGGCGACGTCGACTACGTCGTGTTCTATGACAAACCGCTGGTAAAATTCGAGCGGCTGTTGGAGACCTATCTGGCCTACAGCCCTCGTGGCTTCAAATCCTTTGCTACCGCAATTCCAATCTGGTTAAAAGAAAAGCTTTATCTGAAGAAAACCCTGAAGCGGGAGCTGTCGGCGCTTGGGGATATCCCCGAGTCCGGTCTGCCCCAACTGATGTTTACCCAGCATCACCAGTCCCACGCGGCATCGGCATTCTTTCCCAGTCCGTTTCAGCGGGCGGGGGTTCTGTGCCTGGATGGGGTGGGTGAATGGGCGACATCCTCGGTTTGGCTGGGTGAGGATAACCGCCTCGAACCGGCCTGGGAAGTCGATTTTCCACACTCCCTGGGCCTGCTATATTCGGCATTCACTTACTACACCGGTTTCAAGGTCAACTCCGGCGAGTACAAATTGATGGGCCTGGCGCCCTATGGCGAACCGCGCTACGTCGACACCATTCTCGACAATTTGCTGGATTTGAAAGACGACGGCACCTTCCGCCTCAATATGAAATATTTCAATTTCGCCACCGGCCTCACCATGACCAACCGCCACTTCGACAAGCTCTTTGGCGGCCCGCCACGAGGTGCGGAGTCCGAGGTGACCCAGCGAGAAATGGACCTGGCTCGCTCGGTGCAGGTTGTGACTGAAGAAATTGTGTTAAAGCTTGCCCACACCGTGAAGCGGGAACTGGATGTGGACTACCTCTGCCTGGCGGGCGGTGTGGCTCTCAACTGTGTTTCCAACGGTCGCCTGCTGCGAGAAGGACCCTTCAAGGATGTGTGGGTGCAACCCGCCGCCGGGGATGCCGGCGGCGCCCTGGGCGCGGCACTGGCAATCTGGCACGAGTACCTGGACAATCCGCGCACCGCTGAGGCGGGCGATTCCATGCGGGGTAGCTACCTCGGCCCCCGCTTTAGCAACCAGGAAATCCGCGACTACCTGGATTCTATCGGTGCGGTCTACCGTGAAATTGACGATAAACAACTGCTGCCGGAGTTGGCGGATAGACTGGCAGCCGAAAATGTGGTGGGTTGGTTCCAGGGGCATATGGAGTTTGGTCCCCGTGCCCTCGGCGGCCGCTCCATTATCGGTGATCCACGCTCAGTGAAAATGCAGACCACCATGAATCTCAAGATAAAATACCGGGAGTCATTCAGGCCCTTTGCGCCGGCAGTCAAAGCTGACAAGGTGACACAGTGGTTTGAGCATGATCGCGCCAGCCCCTATATGCTGATGGTGGCCAACGTGGCCGCCGACAAGTGCTTCCCGATTAGCGAAGAACAGAGCAAGTTGTTCGGTATCGACAAGCTCAAGGTAGCGCGATCGCAGATTCCGGCAGTTACCCACGTGGATTACTCTGCCCGCATTCAGACTGTGCACCAGGAGACCAACCCCCGCTTTTTTCAATTGCTGGATTGCTTTGAAAAGAAAACGGCGTGTCCGGTGCTGGTAAATACATCTTTCAATGTGCGCGGTGAGCCCATTGTGGCGTCACCGGAGGACGCCTACCGTTGCTTCATGCGCACGGAGATGGATTATCTGGTATTGGAAAATATATTGTTGGCGAAAACCGATCAGCCACACTGGGTAAACGACACCCAATGGCAGGAGGAATTTGAACTTGACTAGTGGCAACCGCAGCCAGGTATCGGCGCAGGAGTTGAGAAAATTTGGCCTGATTTTTGGCGGCTTGGTAATAGGCTTGTTTGGCTTGCTGATCCCGCTGCTGGCGAGCGGGCTATTCCAGAAACTCTGGCCCTGGTATCTGGGCGGTGGAGTTATTCTATTGGCGCTGGTGTCGCCGCCCATGCTAAAGCCCTTGTACCTGGCCTGGATGAAATTCGGTGATGTGGCGGGCTGGGTAAACACCCGCATCATTTTGTTTCTATTATTCTTTGTGGTAGTGTTTCCCGTCGGCTTGGTTATGAAAATTTTTGGTTTTGACCCCCTGCACCGAAAGGCTGAGCCCGATGCAGAAAGCTACCGTGTGGTTCGGAGTGCGACAGACAAAAGTCATATGGAGAGGCCTTACTGATGCTTGACCTACTCAAAGATTTGGCCGGGTTTATGGCCGAGCGCAAGAAGTTCTGGCTGGCTCCCATTATCGTTATTATGGTACTGCTCGGCGCACTGTTGGTCTTGGGACAGGGCTCGGCAGTGGCGCCGTTTATTTATACCCTTTTCTAGCTGCTGTTGGCGCCTCCGGCGTCAGGGTCTATTACAGCGGGGGAAGTCCGCGCCTTGAGCTTGCCGATGGTCGCCTTCCGTATGGGGGCAAACTGGATGGCGTGTTGGAACAGTAGCATGGTCTCGTAAATGCGGGCGCCTCGCATTCCCAGGTTGATGGTGGTTTAAGGCATCTGTGGCAACAGTCATGGGAATGTAGCTTAGAGCAGATCACGTTGTTCGATAAGTCCCGTTATACAGTTTGCCAACATGGCGGAAACCTTGCGGGCACATTCTTCATTAAAATGACAGTCGTCATAGTAGACGCGATATGAGGACTCTAACTCGGCGGCCAGATCACAACTTGCGAAATCATGCTGTTCGGCAAACTCCACCAGGTAAGTATTATACAAATTCGCAATATGGTTCATGGCGTCCAGTGTCAGGGTATAGTTCTCCTAAGGGGGTGTCATCCAGAAACCCCGTATGAATTCAGTATCCGCTTCCAGGCTATACCCGCTTGCGTGCGTAACAAAGACGCACTCAATCGGCCTCTTGTCACACAGGCTGCCGATCTTCTCCAGGTACTTTGCGTAGGAGGGATCGACATTCTTCGGCTTGAAATCTACCACGAGCTCGCGACTCAGTGAGCCGCGAAGATCCTTATAAAAGGCACCGGTCTCTTGGTAGACATTGCCGGTATCAGCTTCCACACCAAAATCGGCGATATCCAAAACCTCCTTACCTCTAAACAGCAGGCTCTCACTGAGCCGCCAGCGATTGCGTTCTTCCACTCCACCTTCACTTGAAAATGCACTGTTGCTTTGCCTGATATGGTGAACCCAGTCATTGAGACCCAGGAGAAAAACTACGATGTCCGGCTGCAGTGATTGAATGTTTTTCAAGGTGGCCAGGTGGTGTCGGGCCCTGAGCCCGGAGACGCCGGTGTTGACCACTTCAACGCCTACAGGGTAATCGCTATCAAGGCGCTCTTGTAGAAGATGCGACCAGGTTTTTCGATCGTCCAGCAGGATCGACGCTGTGGTCGATGCGCCGACGGTGAAAATTCTTAATGTTTGAGCGGATGAATAGTCAATCTCCTTGGTTGTGCGAAATCCCTGCTCATCGGTAGTCACTTGTTGCGGTCCGGCAATACCCGGTAGCCCGGCAGTGACCACAAAGGATCTCGACAGCTGCGGTGGTAGTGTAATGTAGTCGTTGACCGCCAGCTTCACGCTCAGAACGGATTGCATCACCAAAAAGGCACCGAGCCATATACCCGCAGACTGGATCCCAGGTGAATTGAAAACCTGCAGCGCCAGGGGTAATAAAAACAGGACATTGCTGATAAGAATCCATGGCGCGACTTCATTGTGCAGCGTAAACCGGCCAAAAATAAAAAACGATACGGCTAAAAGCCAGCGAGCCACCTTGAAGAAGCGGTCCAGATCAGAATGCTTGGACATTGAGAGTGATTTCCTTCGACCCTGTTGCGATAGCAGGGTCTACCGTGTTCTCGGTATGGCGCAACACTGTGATGTGCGGCTATACTTCTTTACTTCTTTTCGCAAAATTTTTCTTCCTTGGAGATATGCCTGTGCGCGTGTTAGTTGCTCTGATTCTTGTCGGGTTCTCGTTAAACGCTGTTGCCGTTGATCTGACGCTGTTAGCGGGCTATACGGTGAGTGCAGAATTTGAAAATGTTGAAACAGAGACTGCGGTAAGAGTCGATGAGTCTCCCAGCTATGCATTGGCTCTCGACTTTCCTTTTCAGGGTAAGGTAAACCAGCGCTGGGGCTTCTATCTCAGTCACCAACAAACGGCATTTTCCGGTGATGCGGAATTAGTGGATAGCGATCTGTCGATTACGCAGCTGCAGTTTACCGCCATGACCTTGTGGCCCCAAGGGCGCTGGGAGCCTTTCCTGCTGCTCGGCGTGGGTGCCGCGCACTTCTCACCCGATGACAGCACACTGCAAGACGTGACCCGGATTTCCGGCCAGATTGCCGGTGGCGCCAACCTGAAGATCACAGAGAACTTTCTGCTGCGTTTTGACGCCCGTTGGGTGCCGACATTTTTTAATGGCAGTAGCGCTGTTTTCTGTAACGGTGGCTGCACGGTCGGCGTGAGCAGTACGGTCTGGAGTCAGGGCGTGCTCGACATGGGGCTGCTATTTCGATTCTAGCTATGACCGTAGGGTCGAATTTAATCGATCACCCAGCGGACAATCGATCGAAGGAGTCTGTAGGGTCGAATTTATTCGACCTCTTCCAAACGGGCAATCGCCGCTTGGGTGTTAGCCTGTTTTGCGTTAGTTAAATAGCAGCATTGGGCGGCTGCAGGTTAAGTAACTGCAGGTTAAGGATTTTAAGCCGTTTTTGCTGCATCTTCAGGGCATACTCCAGCTCCCTGAATTGGGCCCGAACCGAGGTCTGCTCCCATTTGCGAAACCAGTCTTCCCGCGCGTCAACCAGTTGTTGGCGCTTGCGGGTATACCACTGTTCACGCAGTGCTTTCCACTCCTGCAAGCTGCTTAAAAACTGTCGGTACTCCTGCTCGACACAGAGCTGCAGTTTCTCGGTATTCACCGACAAGGCGAGTTCCTGCTGGGCCCGCTTGAACTGCATGGACACTATTGCCTCGCGAATCTTGAAGTCCGGTACCCGGTTTAAATCCCGGCTCAGGCCCACCCACGAGGCGGCGTTGATGAGCCACTTGGTTGGATCGAATTGCCACCAGCGCACGCCGTTGCGGTAGTCGTTCTGAAACTGGTGGTGGAAGTTGTGGTAGCCCTCGCCGTAGGTAACCAGTGCCAGTAAGCTGCTATCCCGCGCGGTGTTCTTGTCTGAATAGGGCTGTGTGCCCCAGTAGTGGGCCAGAGAATTGATAAAGAATGTGGTGTGGTGGCATATCACCAGGCGCAACACACCCGCCAGTAGCAGGCTGGCCATCCAGTCGCCGGTGAGAAAGCCCAGCAGCAGTGCCGGTAGAAAATTCATGCCAATGGCCAGTGGCCCATAGTACTTATGTTGCCACACCACGATGGCATCGCGTTGCAGGTCCCTGACATTAGAAAAATCGTCCTGGCTGGCGGGGTAATCACGCAACATCCAGCCCATATGGGAGAACCACAAGCCGCGCTCGGCGCAGTAGGGATCTTGCTCGAAATCGTCAATATAGCGGTGATGGCGGCGGTGCAGGGAGGTCCAAATCAGGATGCTGTTCTGGAGTGTGGCGGCACCGAACAAGGCGAAAAACATCCGCAATAGAGGGTTCGCCTTGTAGGCATTGTGTGACCACAGCCGATGGTAACCGGCAGTAATAGAGAGCCCGTTGATGACCAGAATCAGGGCAAAGCCAAGAACCACCGTCCAGTGATAGCCGTAGCTGACGCCATACCAGGGCACCGCGACCAGCGCCACCAGTAAGGTGCCGAGAAAGATACTGGCCTGAAGTTTGAGTAGCGGGGGCTTTTGTTCGGATGGCGGGTCGAAAGGCGGGTCGAAAGGCAGGTTGGAAGGCATGGCGGCGCTCACTGAGTCGGTAGCTGGTTGGCTATTTTAGGCTAAATTTTGACTCGTGGGTATCCCATGCCCTTGCTACAGCATATTACAATAGAGAAATGAGCCGGGAGGGGACTGCTGTGGGAATTTTCAAGCTATGGCCTTAGCGTGATCGCCTGATGT
>CBDUUA010000022.1:0-12425 GCA_965370135.1 uncultured Cellvibrionales bacterium | reverse complement strand
AAATGGATATCGGCGAGATAGCGGGGTAGCTCGTCGAGCAGCATGGCCTGCGGCCCGTCTACCAGTGCCAGCTCCGGATTGGGATGAAAATCTACCAATACCATATTGGCGCCGGCGATAACGCCCTGTGCGGTGGCGTGCACCAGGTCGAGTATGCCGTCCGGTGCGCGCTCGCGAGTGCCGACGGAGTGGGAGGGGTCGATACAAACCGGCATGCGGGTGAGCCGCTTGAGTACCGGTACCTGGGCGAAATCGACCATGTTGCGATGGGGCTTGCCGAATTCTGACTTCATGCCGCGCAGGCAGAAAATGACCCGGGAATTGCCCTCGCTGGCGAGGTATTCGGCGGCATTGAGGGACTCATCCAGGCTGATGCCAAACCCCCTTTTTAACAAGGCGGGGTAGGTCTGTTGGCGGCCTATGGCCTTGAGTAGTTCGAAGTTCTGGATATTGCGGGTGCCGATTTGCAGGATGACACCGGTGGGTCTGCCGGCAGCTTCCAGTGCGGCATCGATCTCCTCGACATGGCTTTCATGGGTCACCTCCATCGCAATAACGCGGATATCGTATTTGCCCGCCAACTCGAATACCCAGGGCAGGCAATCCGCGCCATGACCTTGAAAGGCGTAGGGGCTGGTGCGGGGCTTGTAAGCTCCCATGCGGGTGCATTGCTGGCCGTTTTGCTGTAGTGCTTGCATCATGGCTTCGACGTGGGCGGGGGTATCGACCGCACAGAGGCCGGCAAACACATGGAAGCTGTCCTGGCTGAACTCGAGGCCGTTGTAGTGGAAGCCGGTTTGGCGCTGCTGATCGCTGTGCCGACCGAGTATGCGGTAACTTGCGGATATGGGGATTACCCGCTCAACGGCGGCAAGGGTTTCGATCTGCGAGGCATCCAGGGCATGGGTATCGCCGACCAGGTAAATCTCGATCAGGGTTTGCTGCTCACCCTGCACCTGGTGTTGTTTGAGCTCGATACCCGGCAGGCTTTGCAGAAAAGCCAGGGCTTCGGTGTACTCGCTGCCCCGGGTGTCTATGTCAGGTTGAAGAATGATGAGCATGTGAGATCCCGGGCTGAGTGTTGTTATTTGACGTCTCGTATTCAGTGCGCGGCCTTGGCGCTACCGATCCACACCGCGTGGATGACTCGATCCGATTCGAAATAGACGGCAAACCGGGGATATTCCCAGCGGCTTATCGGCGGCTCGCCAACCGCCTGGTTCCACTTTGCGGGTTCGCCATAGAGGGCTTTGACCGCAGAGCTGGTTTCACCCCGATGGGGTAATTGGATACTGGTGCCGGCGCTTTGTTGCTGGCCGACAGGAATTTTAATAATATCGGCACTAGCCAGCGGTGCTGCCAGCGCCAGTGTCAAAGCAAAAAAGCGGATGCTTGTGAACGTCATAGGTTTACTACCTCTGGAAAATAGCTTCAATTAGTGTAGCATGGGCGCCCCGTTTCGGAGCTGCTTCCTTGGTGTTTCAACATTGTTTCAACGTTGCTTCAGTGGCGCTTCAAGGCTGTTTTATTGGTACTCAAAGGTAACTACAAGGTAAATACGCGCACAGAACCTGCCATCACATTTCGTCTGCGGTCTTCTCATTCCCGCATGCTTGCCGGATAATGCGGCCTCCCATCGGCAGGGCATCGAGCCTGCCATGTCAGTGAATCATGGACACATTTTACCAATTTACCAATTTACCAATTTACCAATTTACCAATGGTTGCCAATGTATAAACCCTTTCAGCTATTTGCGGGATTGCGCTATTTGCGCTCGCGCCGGCGCAATCAGTTTCTTTCCTTTATTTCCTGGTTTTCCTTATTGGGGCTGGTATTGGGTGTGGTGGCCCTGATTACCGTGATGTCGGTGATGAACGGTTTTGAAGGTGAGCTAAAGGGCCGCATCCTGCGTTTTTTGCCCCATGGTTTTATCGAACCCGTCGATCATGCATTGATGGATTGGCCCGCCCTGCAGCAGCAGTTGGAAAACCAGCCATCGGTATTGGGGGCGGCTCCCTATATTCGCGGACACGCGCTGATCAATCGTGGTGGCTCGGTGCGGGGGGTTGAGTTATCAGCGATCGACCCCGGGCTGCAAAAGCGGGTCTCCCTGGTGGACGACTATATGCTGGTGGGAGCTCTGGTCGACTTGCAGCCGGGAGAATTCAATATTGTGATCGGCTCGATTCTGGCGCGGCGACTGCGGGTCACTATCGGTGACCCCATTACCGTGGTGTTGCCCCGGGTGAATGTGACCCCTGTGGGCATCTTTCCGCGTATGCGCCGCTTTCGGGTCGTCGGCATTTTCGAGGTGGGTGCGCAGCTGGATGCCAGTGAGGTGTTCATCCATTTACAAGATGGACAGCGCCTGTATGCCATGGGGGAGGGGGTTCAGGGTATACAGCTGCAGTTTGCTGATATCTATCAATCAGGACGAATTCTTGCGCAATTGCAGACGCAGCTCGAAGGGGATTATCGCATCAGTGACTGGAGCAGTATGCAGGGCAGCCTGTTTCAGGCGGTCAAGATGGAAAAAATCATGGTGGCGCTGATGCTGTTTATTATCGTGGCGGTAGCGGCTTTCAATATCGTCTCCATCCTGACCATGATGGTGATGGACAAGCGCTCCGACATTGCGGTGCTGCGCACCATGGGCGCCAGTGCGGCACAAATTATGGGGCTGTTCCTGGTGCAAGGATTGAGCATCGGTCTACTGGGCGTGGCCCTGGGTGTGCTTTTCGGTGTGCCACTGGCGCTGACCATTGGCGACATTGTCAGTGGTCTGGAGCAACTGCTGCGTTTCCAGGTCTTCGACCCATCGGTCTATTTTATTACCGCTCTGCCCTCACGGTTGGAGGCAGGGGATGTGTTGTGGACGGTGGCGGGATCGCTGTTGCTGACCCTGCTCGCCACTCTCTACCCGGCCTGGCGGGCGGCCCAGATTCAGCCCGCCGAAGTGCTGCGCTATGAATAGCTGGAATAGAGGCTGCTCTATGAAACGAGGAAGACGACGTGTCAGTTGAACCGCCGGCGGCATTGGCCTGCCACCAGATATGTAAGGTCTACGATCAGGGCCCACAGCGAGTCGAGGTGTTGAGCGGCATAGAGTTGTCTGTCGCCGCCGGTGAGCGCCTGGCTATCGTCGGGCGCTCGGGCTCGGGCAAGTCGACCTTGCTCAATATACTGGGAGGCCTGGATCAGCCCAGTTCCGGCGAGGTGATGGTTGCCGGTGAAAATATGAGTCGGCTCGACAACAGTGCGCGGGCGCGATTTGGCAAACGAGCGCTCGGCTTTGTCTATCAATTTCACCATTTGCTGGGTGAGTTCTCTGCCCTGGAGAATGTCGCCATGCCACTGCTGATTCGCGGCGAGCCCATTAAGTCGGTGCGGGAGCAAGCGCGGGATATACTGGACCGGGTCGGCCTGGGCCAGCGGCTCGACCACAAACCCTCGGAACTTTCCGGTGGCGAGCGCCAGCGGGTTGCCATTGCCAGGGCTCTGGTCACGCGACCGGCCTGCGTATTACTGGACGAACCTACCGGTAATCTCGATAGGGATACCGCGGGCAAGATTCAAGGCTTGCTGTGGGAACTCAACCGATCCCTGGGTATTTCCCTGATTATCGTCACCCATGATTTTGAGCTCAAAGCCGAAGTGCATCGCGTGCTGGAACTCAACGACGGTCGCCTGTCACAACTGTCTCAAGTACAGGGAGACTAGGTTTGTTTTATCCACTGTCCGTCTTCCTGGGCCTGCGTTATGGCACCGCCCGCAAGGGTTCGCCGCTGGTCGCCTTTCTGTCACGGGTATCGGCCTTCGGCCTGGCTCTTGGCGTGGCACTGTTGATATTGGTGCTTTCAGTCATGAACGGCTTCGATCGCGAGATGCGCGAGCGCATTTTGGCGATGGTGCCTCATGCCAGCATTAACGGGCCCGGCGGCCTGGAAAACTGGCCCGATGTGGTGGCGATTGCGGAGCAGTCCGCCGGCGTGCTCGGTGCGGCGCCCTATGTGCAGTTGCAGTCCATGTTGATGGCCGGTAACCGCGCCCAGGCAGTGTTGTTGCACGGTGTCATCCCCGCGCGGGAGGCAGCGCTGTCGATTGTCGAGGAGACCATGGTCGATGGTCGCTTTCAAGACATGGCCATCGATAGCCATGATGTGATACTAAGCCAGACCCTGGCGGACAAACTCGGCGTGGTGACGGGTCATACCGTCGCCGTGGTGTTGCCTCGCAGTGGCAGCGTTGGCGGTAGCCGGCTGGTGCCGGCTATTCACCGCGCCCGGGTGGCTGGTATCTATGCCTCCAACACCGAGATAGATAATTTCATGGTCTACACCCCCCTGGGTTTCGCACAGCAAATGGCGGGTATGGGATCCGCTGTGAACGGCGTGCAATTGAAGGTGACGGACTTGATGTCGGCGGCGCAGATTGCCCAGGATGTGTTGCAGAAATTGCCCCGGGGCCTTTACACACAGGACTGGATGCGCAGTCACGGCAACTTGTTCGAGGCGATTCAACTCTCAAAAAAACTGGTGTCGCTGCTGGTGTTTATTATTGTCGCGGTAGCCGCATTCAACGTCGTTACCGCCATGATCATGGTGGTGCGGGACAAACAGGGCGATGTCGCCATTTTACAGACGATGGGCCTTACCCAGAGTGAAATAATGAAGTTGTTTGTATTTCAGGGGCTGGTTATCGGTATCATCGGCACGCTGTCAGGGGCCGTCATCGGGGTATTGCTGGCGCTCAATGTGACCAATCTGGTACACGGTCTCGAGGGTCTGCTGGACTATCAGTTTCTCAAATCAGAGGTCTATCCCGTGACCTACCTGCCGGCGGATGTTCGGCTTCCGGATATCGTGCTGGTGTGTGGTACGGCATTGGGGCTTACCCTGTTGGCGACTCTCTACCCGGCTTGGCGCGCGAGCCGCTTGCTGCCCGCAGAGGTGTTGCGCTACGACAAGTGATTTTTATTCGCATTGCGCTTGAGGCGCTGCCGCCACCGGCGGGTGACAATTATGCGCCAGAGCACTTTAACCGCGATATAACCCAGCCCACCAAATACCAGGCCGCAGATCAGGCTTCCCAGTAGCAGCGGTGGCCAGAGGATCGAGAGGTCGGCCAGTATCTCACCCAGGCTGCTGTCCAGGCCGATATCCCTGGGTGGAATGTCCAGTAGTAAAGCCCCGAGTTTATAGGCGCCGTAGAACATCGGCGGCATGGTCAGGGGGTTTGAAATCCAGACCAGTATCACTGCCAGCGGTAGATTGGCTTGCAGCACCACGGCCATCGCGGCCGCCAGCAGCATTTGCATGGGGATGGGCATAAAAGCGCAGAATATACCGATAAATGCGGCGAGGGCTGCGGATTGGCGATTCAGGTGCCACAGATTGGTATCGTGTAGCAATTCTCCCAGCACCTGGAGATGGCGATTGTTCTGTAGTTGCTCTTTCGGCGGCAGGAATCGCTGAACAAATTTGCGAGGCATGGTGTACCCGATAGCGTTTGGAAATAATAATACTAGTGCTCAACTGGCTAACAAATTGCCGGGTATTTCGCGCTCAGCGTAAGCTTGAACGCCAAAAAAAGGCTTACAATACTACAAGCTCTGAAACCCTGTGATGCGATAGATCATCGCCGCTGTGCTTTATTTATAAAACAGCCTTATAAAACGGCCTTATAAGATATCCTTATAAGATAGGCTACAAGTAGCCACACAGGTGCTTCGGTTCCCATGGAAGGGATGCTAATTATGAATGGAATCTATGGAACAATCTAGCGTCAGGATAGTCGCGTTTGCAGCGGGCATCTGCTGCACTATCTTCCTGCCGATGCTGCCCGATACCGGCATGCTCGCGGCCCTCACCCTCTTCGCTCTGGCGCTGCTGCGATACCGCCCCCTGGCATTACCGGCTTTTTTTCTGCTGGGCCTGTGCTGGCATATTCATTATGGCCAAACCGTGTTGGTCACCGAGATTCCGGCATCCTGGGAGCAGCGAAGTTTGCAGCTCGAGGGAGTGGTGCGGAATCTGCCACGTCGGGCTATCACGGTCGACGGCAGTACTCGTCTCAGTTTTGAACTCGAGGTCGAGCGAGTACTGTCGGCACAAGGGTCGCTGCGATTTCGGAAGCCACTCGTTGTCAGATTATCGTGGCGCCAGCCCGGGCCCCTCGAGGCCAATCAGCGGTGGCGCCTCGAGGTGCAGTTACACCGCCCGCGAGGTCTGGCTAACCCCGGTTCCTTCGACTATCGAGCCTGGTTGCTGGCACGGGGTATTGGCGCCACGGGTCGGGTTCTGGCCAGTGAGAGCAATGGTTTGCTGGGGCGGGGTGACAAGCATCTGGCCGCCCTGCGGCAGTGGTATCAACGGCAATTGCAGCAGCGTTTTGCCGGCGATCCCGGCCTCGCCCTGTTGGCAGCGTTGGGTATTGGCGACAAGCAACAGCTGAGCCAGCAGCAACGACAGGTGCTCACTGTCACCGGCACGTCCCATCTTATGGTGATCTCGGGTCTTCATATCGGCCTGTGCGCGTTGCTAGGCCATTGGCTTGGATATGTGCTCGCCAGCTGGCGGCCGGCGTGGGTTCAGTCTGGCCGCGCCCGGCAATTTGCGGGACTTGGCGCGATGTTGTTGGCGACGCTCTATGCCGGCTTGTCGGGTTTTTCGCTACCGACCGTTCGGGCGTTGCTGATGGTGCTGGTCTACGTTCTTGCCCGGCAATTTTCCCGTGAGATTTCGGGTTTTCGGGTGCTGCTGTTGGCACTGCTGGTGGTGTTGCTACACGATCCCCTGGCGGTTATCGAGGCCGGTTTCTGGTTGTCCTTTGGCGCAGTGGGCATTCTTATGGTTCCCGCAGCTCGCGCTCCGCGAGGCAAAAGTTCAATACTGGCGACCTTGCGCTTGCAACTGCGCCTGCTTATTGGCTTGAGTCCACTGATGGCGCTGTTACTGGGACAATCCAGTTTGCTGGCGCCGCTGGTTAACCTGGTGGCAATTCCTCTTCTGGGTTTCACCGTGGTGCCGGTGTTAATGGCCGGGATGCTGGTTTTGCCGCTGTCGAATGCGCTCGGCGGGGCGCTGTTGGAGTGTGCCAACCAGTTGTTGCACCTATACTGGTCGGCGCTTTCGATGGCCGCCGCAGCCAGCCCCTCCTGGTCGGTGGGCACCCTGTTTTCGACGGCTCCCGCTATGATGCTGGCACTGCTGGCGGCGATGCTGTTTCTGCTGCCCAGGGGCTTGCCGGGACGGATGGCCTGGCCGCTACTACTATTGCCGCTGCTACTACCTGCTGCCAAACAAAGCGATACGCTTGAGGTCTATATGCTGGACGTGGGGCAGGGAACGGCGGTGGTGGTGCAAACCAGCAAGCATGTGTTGGTCTACGATGCGGGGCCGGCCTACAGTAGTGGCTTTGATGCCGGCGCCAGTGTACTGCTGCCGTTTTTGCGGCGCCAGGGCATCAGCGTGATTGATCGCCTGGTGGTGAGCCACGGGGACAGCGATCACAGCGGTGGCGCCGCCAGCCTGTTGGCGGGCATGCGGGTGCTCGACTGGATGGCGCCAACCGCGATTCCGGGGCTGGGTGCTCCGCCAGCCCTATGTCGCACGGGGATGCAATGGCAATGGGATGGGGTGCGTTTTGAGGTGCTGCACCCCGGAGCGGCGTTGCCGGATCGCAGCAATAACCAGTCCTGCGTGTTGTCGATTACCGGGCCGACCAGTCGCTATTTGCTGGCCGGAGATATTGAGCGCTCGGTCGAGCGGCAATTGGTCGCCCGGCTCGGTCCGGCACTCAAGAGTGACATCTTGTTGATACCCCACCACGGCAGCCGCAGTTCGTCGTCCTATGACTTTACCTGGTTCACCCGGCCGGCGATAGCGGTAGCATCGGTCGGTTATCGCAACCACTTTGGCCATCCCGTAGCGGTGGTGGCAGAGCGCTACCGGGCGCTCGGCACTGCGGTATTGACGACCGCAGAGACCGGGGCCCTGCATTTTAACGGCGTTGATGATTATCGGCCCTTTCGCTGGTTTTACATGCGCTACTGGCAGCACTATCCTTGTAATTTGGAAGGTGTCGCAACACGCAATTGGTTGCTGGCAGGTTTCGCCAGTTTGTCGATTGAACTGCCGGCCTGTGAGTCCTTGCCGGTGAGTGCTGTAGGTACCGCATTTCTGTGGTAAAGTCCCCCGCGAGTAAGGGGGTTGAGGAGGAATAGTGTTCGAATTTTTGAAAGCCGGTGGCTGGTTGATGTTGCCTATAATGCTGTGCTCGGTGGTGGCGCTGGCTATTTGTGTCGAGCGACTCTGGACCTTGAACCCGAACCGGGTAGCACCGCCAAATCTGTTGGCTCAGGTGTGGGGCTGGATCAAAAACAATCAGCTGGATGCCCAAAAAATGAAATACCTTCGGCAGTCGTCACCGCTGGGACATATTTTGGCGACGGGCTTAAGCAATTCGCGCCATGGCCGCGATGTTATGAAAGAGAGCATCGAGGAGTCTGCCGGGCATGTGGTCCATGACCTTGAACGCTATATCGATACCCTCGGCACCATCGCTATTATATCCCCCCTGTTGGGTTTGCTGGGCACGGTGATTGGCATGATCAAAGTGTTTTCGGAAATCATGGCGCGCGGTGCCGGCAATGCCAATGTACTGGCGGGGGGTATTTCGGAGGCGCTGATTACCACCGCCACGGGTTTGTGCGTAGCGATTCCCGCTATGATTATGTTCCGCTATTTTAATCGCCGTATCGACGGCATAGTGGTGAACATGGAGCAGGAAACGATCAAGCTGGTGGATGCATTGCATGGCGAGCGCAAGGTGGATTACAAAGAGAAACAGGCAGCGTGAAGTTCAAGCGACAATCCAAAGCGCAGCTCGAAATTAACCTGACGCCGCTGATCGATGTGGTGTTCCTGTTGCTGATTTTCTTTATGGTAACGACCACCTTTACCAAGGAGACACGACTGACGGTGGATTTGCCCGAGGCCCAGGGCGTAGCCCAGGATCAGCAACAGGATCAGCTCGAGGTTACCATTAGCGCCCAGGGCAGCTTTGCGGTTAACGGCAAGTCTCTGGTCAATAACGACCCGGAAACCCTCAAGACAGCATTGTTCAAAATGTCCGGTGGTGATAGTTCCCTGCCGCTGGTTATCACCGCAGACGCTGTCACGCCGCACCAGGCGGTGGTTACCGCTATGGATGTTGCCGGCCAACTGGGTATTCTGCACCTTAGCATTACCACCCAGGAGCCCGGGCAATAACTGTTGGCAATAACCGTTGGCAATAACTGTTGCTAATAACTGTTGCTAAAAACTGTTGCTAAAAACTGTTGCTAAAAACAACGGGCAATAACGCAGCTTAAGAGAAAAATCAGCTATGAGTAAGCAGTCCAGGCGGAGCGATTGGCGTATATACCGCAGGTTACTGGGTAATCTCGGTGGGCTCTGGCCGCTGTTTTTTCTTAGTATTGGCGGTTATTTCCTCTACTCGACATCCCAGGTATTGGTGGCAGACTGGAGCCAGTTTGTTATTGATACCCTGTCGGGGGAAGAGCAAGTGGGCTCCGGTATTGTGTCGGGCTTTATGTTGCGCCATTTTGGCGGTGACAACGCATCGGAATCGGCACTGCATGCCATGATCGCCATCTCGGTATTGATATTGGCTGTTATTCGCGGGGTCGGTTTTTTTCTCGGCAATTACTATATGTCGGTAGTGTCCAATACCGTGGTGCATAAACTGCGCTGCGAGGTGTTTGGCCAAATGCTGCTGGTACCCTCCAGTTACTACGACAAAAGCTCAACCGGCAACTTGCTGGCGAAAGTGACTTACCATGTCAGCCAGGTTACCGGTGCAGCGACTGAGGCGATCAAAATCATTGTGCGCGAGGGTATTTACGCCATTGGTCTACTGTCCTACCTGTTTTACAAAAACTGGCAGCTGACCCTGGTTTTTCTCGTGGTATTGCCGTTCATTGCGCTAGTCGTCACCTGGGTCGGCAAGAAATTCAGGCACATCAGTCGGCGCATTCAGGATTCGGTAGGGGATGTGACCCAGGTGGCGAACGAAGCCATTGGCGGTTACAAAGAGGTCAGGTTGTTCGGCGGCAAGGAGCGCGAGGCGGCCCGCTTTGAACAGTCCAGCGCCTATAATTTGCGTCAGAATCTGAAAATGTCCTTTTACGGTGCCGTTAGCAGCCCGATTATCCAGATACTGGTGTGGACTGCCATGGCGGTGCTGGTATGGCTGGCATTGACTATTCAGACGGATAGCACGGCGGGGGAGTTTGTCGCCTATGTAGGCGCCGCCGCCATGCTGGCCAAGCCGATCAGGCAGTTGAGCGAAGTGTTGGGCATCGTTCAAAAGGGCCTCGCCGCTTGTGAGGATCTTTACGAGTTTATTGACTCCCCGGTCGAGCCGGACACCGGCACTTATCGTACTGAGCGGGCAGTGGGCAAGATCGAATTCCGCGATCTCAGCTTTGCCTACGATGATGACTCAGGGGATGTACTGCGTGATATCAACTTCACGGTTGAGCCCGGCCAGACCGTGGCGCTGGTGGGCTTGTCCGGTAGCGGCAAGTCGACCCTGGTGAGCTTGATTGCCCGCTTCTACCCACACGATCGCGGCCAGATTTTACTCGATGGCGTCGATGTCAGCGCGTATCAACTCGCCAATCTGCGTCAACAGATCGCTATTGTTACCCAGCAGGTAACGCTCTTTAATGACACCGTGCACAACAATATTGCCTACGGCAGTTTGGCGGGGGCGAGTAGCGAGGATGTAGCACAAGCCGCGCGATCTGCCCACGCTGGGGATTTTATCAGTGCCTTGCCCCAGGGTATGGCAACGGTAGTCGGTGAGGACGGCGTCATGCTGTCGGGGGGCCAGCGTCAGCGACTGGCTATTGCGCGGGCTATTCTCAAGGATGCTCCGGTCTTGATTCTGGATGAGGCAACCTCGGCGCTGGACAATAAAGCCGAGTTTTATATCCAGGAAGCGCTACAGCTGGTGATGAAGGAGCGTACCAACCTGGTGATTGCCCACCGTCTTTCCACTATCGAGAATGCCGACCTGATTCTGGTGATGGACCAGGGCCGGATTATCGAGCGGGGAACCCATACTGAATTGCTGGCCCAGGGTCAGCAATATGCCGCCTTGCATGCGCGCAATTTTAACGAAAGCAATTCCGGTGGCAACACCACCTAAGGTGTTGCGGTGGATGACCCCGGCTCATGGCAGTACCTCCAACTGCGGAATCCAGGATGATGGCTGCGATCGAACGCATCTGGTATTCCCAAAACCTCTTTTCCCGCTTGCTGCAACCTGTCGCCGCATTGTTTGCTATGGTGGCTCGCCGTCGCCGGCAACATTATCTGTCAGCGGTGGCTGCCGGTAGCCTGTGGCGGCCGCCAGTGCCGGTGATTGTGGTGGGCAACATCAGTGTCGGCGGCACCGGTAAAACGCCGGTAGTGATCGCCCTGGTGGAGTACCTGGCCGGGCTTGGCTACCATCCTGGGGTCGTCTCCCGGGGCTATGGTGGCAAACCGGATAGTCTACCCCTGATGGTAAGCACACACACGTCGGCACGACAATGTGGCGATGAACCCTTGTTGATACACCTTCGCACCGGCTGCCCGGTAGTTATTGATCCCGATCGACCGCGGGCGGTACGGCATTTGCTGGCGCAGGCAGACTGTGATGTGATCATCAGTGACGATGGTTTGCAACACTATGCTCTGTACCGGGACATCGAGTTGGCGGTAGTCGATGGCGAGCGCGGCCTGGGCAATGGACTGTGTCTGCCGGCGGGGCCGCTGAGGGAGAGCCCATCGCGGCTGGCGGAAGTCGATGCAGTGCTGATCAATGGTGGTGGCAAGGTGGCGGCGGCAAGCAATGGCCATGGGTTTTACCTGCAGCCGCGCAGCTTTGTGCAATTGCGTAGTGGTGAGCGCAGGGCACTCGATAACTTTGACCGACAGTCCCGGGTTCACGCGGTGGCCGGCATTGGCAACCCCGCTCGATTTTTCGCCAGTTTGCGGGCTATGGGTTTTGAACTATGCGCCCATGAATTCGATGACCATTTTATCTATGCCGCGCAAGATATTGAATTTAGTGATGACAATAGAGTTATCATGACCGAGAAAGATGCCGTCAAATGCAGGGCATTTGCCAGTGAGCGGCACTGGTATCTGGCGGTGGACGCCGAGTTGCCCGAGCAATTCATGCAATGGCTGGCACAGCGATTGCAATCCGTGGTTCGATAGCGGTTCAATCATAGTGGTTTGATAATAGTGGTTTGATAATAGTGGTTTGATAATAGTCGATTGGTAATAGCGGTTTGATAATAGTGATTCGATCATAGTGGTTCGATAAAAGTGGTTCGATAAGAGGAGGGTTTCTGGTGTCTTTTGTG
>CBDUUA010000021.1:0-12459 GCA_965370135.1 uncultured Cellvibrionales bacterium | reverse complement strand
CTGCTTAAAAAGGCGATTGAGCTGGGGGTGAAATACGGTGAAAATCGCGGTGTTGTCGAGTTTGAAGCCACCGATTCGGCCAGCGAAAAAGTTGAGTATATCTATCGATTATTGGTTCACGATAAAGTGATACAGCCGATTCCTGAAGACCAGATCTCACAAAAATCCATGAAGCATAAACTCGCGATTTGGGCATCAAAGCAGGCACCAGACGGCAGTTGATCTGCCCTGGGGTGGACTTGCGAAAAGCGGCCTCAAGGCGGTGGGCAGCTACCGCTTTGCACCCCTGGTGGGGTCCAGCCGTCGCCGCCCACATCGATAAACAGCGGGTTGGTAAAGGCAAAGGCGGGGGTTCCTGCCTCGCCCAGGTTGCCGTCGGTCAGATCCGCAAGGGTGCTGTTGCTGTCCTCATCGAGACTGGCCGGTAGCACCGGGAACAGCGGTTCGGAAACGCCGTCGCTGCCTTTGGCGATAGCCACAACCCAGGTGTCCTGGGTTACGGCAGGCAGTGTGAGAGACACCGCAATTTCCGTGCGGGTGGCGCCCGCAATGGCTGCGTCCACGATGACTTCCGACTGTTGCCAACCGGCATTGCCCACGCTGACCACGGTATTCGGGCATATCGTGTAGCGGGCAGCTTTCGTTGGTTGCGAGGTCAGGGCCGGTTGATTGTTGATATAAAATTCCACGCTGTCGAGCTGTGCCCATGCCGGTGTTGATATCTGTACCGTCAGCTGGACGTCGCCGCCCGGATCCAGCGCCATACCGGTGCTGTCTTCCACCCGCAAACCTGCTTGTTGCTTAATGCTCTGGAATATGCCTTCCGCTTGCACGGTGATAAAGGGCGCATTGGTGCCCACGGTTTTACCGGCTTTCACCGTGGCCGCAAGTTGCTCGGCAACGGCTGACAATGCACCGGGTTCACTCACCGCACTGGCCACCAGGTTGCGCGCGGATATGCGGGTAAAGCGGCGGTTGTGGGAGTCGGAATTGGCGATGCCGGTGCGCACAATGCCCTGGTTGATCAGGTTGAACCAGTCGCCGGCGTTTTGGGCCAGGAACTCCTCCTCTATGCCTTCGCGGCCATTGGTGCCGATCCATACTTCCAGGCTGTCAAAGCCGGGGTCGAAGGCATTGTCCAGGCTGGGGTCCAGCCGCCGTTCGGACAACTCGGTGTGGGATTGGGGCGGCACCATGCCGGTGTCGATGGCCAGGCCGCTGCTGCCGAAATGGGAATCGATATGATTGATTTGCACGATATTGTCTTGCGGGTCGTCCAGTAGCGCGGCAATCACCTCCCTGGGTGACAGCACATAACTGGCATACTCCGGGAAATCCATGCCCGGCTGCGCCTCGCGGCCCCAATCGAGTGCGCCGCCACCGAGCCGGTTGGGATCTATGGTGGTGGGCCAGCTATTGAAGTGCCCGTAGTCAAAGGTAGTGGTTTCGCTGGAAGTCGCGGTGCCGATCAAGTCGCTCACTCCCATGGCCTCGAGGGTCGGGGCAAAATCTACGCGAATATCGTGGTCAGAGGGCGTGAAAAAATCCATGCCCTCGGCAAGATAAACCTCCACCCGCTCCTCCCGGGTTACTTCGGAGTCCGGACTGTCGATGGCGTGGACGTGAAAATCCCCGTGTATAAATCCGGCATCATCGATGACCCGGGCAAGCTGTGCCTGAATAGTGGTAGTGATACCGGCCTGGATGGTGATAAGCTCCTTATAGACGGAATAGCGAGGCCCCCGCGAAAGCACCAATTGGTAGTCCCCCGGCTCCACCGTAATCGTCTCGCTCACCCCATCGCGATCGATGAAATCGACCACCGCAATACCGTAGGGTGTGGCATCCGCATTCACATCCCCGAATACACCGGTCTGCCCCGCGAATGGCAGCTTGATGTTGTTCTTTAGCGGCGGACTGGGATCGAATCCGACCAACTGCAGCTTGGCGGGTATCGGCCCGATCTGATCAGTGACAGCGACTTGCAGACTGCCGGGAGCCGGCAGTTCAAAATTCTGGTTCGTTGCTCCTCCTGAAGCCACGGTTACCAGGCCCGGGTCGTTCGGGTCGAACAGGTAGCCCTCCATATTGGCGCGCACCTGGTAGTCCCCAGGCGGCAAGCTAAGCTGGTAATTGCCTTCGCTGTCGGTGCGGTCGTGGCCGGCCATAAACAGGGTAGGTGGCGAAGTTGTTGCGTCCAGAACCTGGTATATGGCTACCTGCGCGCCCGCCAATGCCTGCCCCTCGCTGGAGACGCGGCCACTCAGTTCGCCGGTATCATAGCCAAAAATCCGGTTGCGAATATCGCCAATACTGGCCGCTGAACCGTCACCTACAGCAAAATAACGGGTCAGGCTGATTTCACCGCTGCCGGGAATGGTAAAATTGGGCGGTGCTTCGCCCAGCACCAGCTTGAACACAGATTCCCCCAATATCAGGACATTGACGCCGACAGTGGAAAGGCTGGTGCTGCCCGGTACATCGTGGATTAGACCGTAGGAAACCCCCGCCGCCCCGTCTACGCCGGTATAGGCCAGATAGTTGCAGGGGTCACAGTTGCCAGCCGAGCAGCTAACCCATTTGTCTGTCGGACAGATGGGTGTCAACAGCGGTTCGCCAAAACCCACCTGGGGCTGGAATGCCTCTACCTGGCCCGAACCGTTCAGGTATTCCACCAAATAGATGTCCAGGTCTGCCGCTGCCGTATTGCGCAGTGTGGTGTCCATGGTTACGAAGGGCTGGCCCGGGGACAGGCTGTAACAAGTCTCGATTTCTACCGGCAGGTCGCGGTCGTCGGCGCTGTCGGGGAACTGCAGACCCATGCCGCGAATGATGGAGCTGGCATTGACATAATCCAGCAGATCGTCGGGGCCGCTGGCACAAATGGTGGCGGCCGCACCGTTTTGCCCGTCATTTACTACGTGTACTTCGGTGAAGTTCGGTGTGTTCTCTATATTCACCCCGGTGACGAATTCCTCCATATGATCGGGATAGAATGTGCCGTCCGTTTTTTTCGCGCTGACGTCAATGATATTACCGCCGTAGCTGCCGATGCCGAACCAGCGGCGCCCCGGCCGTTGGATGATCACCCGCAGCTTTTCGTTTTCCAGCACAAAGTCGCCAGTGGCGCCACGGGCCAGTGGCCCTTCGAGCAAGTCGGAGGTTTGGCCCACCATTCTCGCTGAAGCCAGTTCTGGCGGGGGAGTACTATCATGCTTGTCGTCATCACTGCAGGCGGTTAGAGCCGCAAGTATGACGAGTAATCCGGACAGGGGAGAATTGAGTCGCTGAAGAGCTGGCATGGCATGTCCTCGCTCACGGTGCTTATGATACTGTTGCCCATGTTAGCACGAGCGCTGCCGCTTACAATGGTTAGCACATGGCCATGGTTTTACAGGTAGATCTACGGTGCTATAAAATGTCAAATACTATTATGTTTATGATTACAGTACCTGACAAGAAGACCCAACAAGGTGAATGTACATGCTTGAAGATAAAGTTCAGCCGGCGCTTGCAGATGTCACCTTTAAGACACTGGGCGGTTTTACTCGTGCGTACCGAGGGCTTTCGCTTCCTGTGCTCAGTACGGGAAGATCCTTTTCCTACTACCGAAAGCTATTTTTTGATAAGCAATCTGCCACCAAAGTGCTGCGGGACTTGCAGGGGCGATGTGTTCTCGATATTGGATGCGGGCTTACACCCTATGCATCGGACTCCATGTTCCAGGCATGTCGCCAGGCGGGTGTAGATTTTTATGGGATTGACCCGAAACTGGCGGAGGGGTTCAAGTTGGGTGCTTTCGACCGGGTAAAAATCATGGCTGCCGGAAGTGGAGCAATGAATCCTGATGCCCCGGGTCTGGACAAGGGCCTTGCTACCGTTGCAGATGAGCTGCCCTTTGAGGATGAATCTGTCGACCTGATACTGTCATGTTATTTGCTGTTTGCCTGGATTGACGATGAGGGCACTCTCGAAAGTATTTTTCGGGAGTTTCATCGTGTGCTAAAGCCGGGGGCTACGGTAAAAATATTTCCAGCACCCCACTATGATGCAGGTAATATCAAGCGCCCTGGCTTGGAGCAAATAATGAAAGGCTTTGACGTGGAGCAGGAATTCTTTGCCGGTTTTGTGCCCATGACCCAGTTTCCACCGGCCTATATGAGAACCATGCGCAAGCAGCCTTGAGTACAGGGGGCTGCCTTCCAAAAAAAGTCTAGAAAATAATAACGCTGCGAATAGATTTGCCTTCGTGCATCAAATCAAACGCCTTATTGATATCTTCCAGACCCATGGTATAGGTCACCATTTCGTCTATTTTTATTTCGCCTCGCATATATTGCTCGACGTATCCGGGTAACTGGGAGCGACCTTTAACACCGCCAAAGGCAGATCCGCGCCATACCCTACCGGTAACCAACTGAAAGGGGCGGGTGGCGAGCTCTTGTCCGGCGCCGGCGACACCGATGATGGTCGACTCGCCCCAGCCTTTGTGGCAGCACTCCAGCGCTGAGCGCATGGTATTGACATTGCCGATACATTCGAACGAGTAATCAACGCCGCCATCGGTCAGCTCAACGATTACATCCTGAATCGGCTGGTCATGCTTTTTCGGGTTAATACAATCAGTTGCACCCAGTTGCTTCGCCATTTCAAATTTATCTTCGTTGATATCAATAACGAGGATGCGCGAGGCCTTTGCCATTACCGCGCCTTGCACCGCCGACAGGCCGACGCCGCCCAAACCAAAAATGGCTACCGTTGCGCCCTCTTCGACTTTTGCCGTATTCAAAACAGCTCCGATACCCGTTGAAATGCCACAACCCAACAAACAGGCTTTATCCAGTGGCGCATCCTGGTTGATCTTTGCCACGGCAATTTCAGGCAATACCGTGTGTTCGGCAAAAGTAGATGTGCCCATAAAATGATAAATGGGCTGGCCGTCCTTGGAGAAGCGGGATGTGCCGTCAGGCATCACTCCCTTGCCCTGGGTCTCGCGAATAGCCTGGCATAAATTGGTTTTACCTGACTTGCAGAATTTACACTCGCCACACTCGGGGGTGTAAAGGGGAATGACATGGTCGCCCACGGCAAGGCTGGTCACTCCTTCGCCCAGGGCTTCGACAATACCGCCGCCTTCATGGCCCAGGATGCAGGGAAATATTCCCTCGGGATCGTCGCCACTCAAGGTAAAAGCATCGGTGTGACAGACGCCGGTCGCGACCATTTTGATCATCACCTCCCCCGCTTTCGGCCCTTCAAGATCCACTTCCTCTATGGATAACGGCTTACCCGCCTCCCAGGCTACGGCTGCTCGTGTCTTCATGATTACTCCTGTGTGAACGTCAAGGAAATGTTTTTTATAAAGAGCCGATAAAGTGCGCGGCAAAATCCAGTCCGTAAAATGTCAACATGCTGGCGCTGAGTCCACCGGCGATCACTTGCAATAGCGTCCACTTTTTATCCACTTGCTCATCGATAAAATAATAAATGGGAAAGCTGCAAATAAAGTAAATGGCATAGACCGCAGAGCCGTAGGCAAGCATTATATCCATTTTCTCATAGTAGAAGTTTTCTTCTATAAGAGGATTGGCCATTGCTTTTGTCTCCATCCACGCCCAGAAATAGCCGATGACTCCGACCATGATCGGGAATAAAACCAACATGCCCTTGATGCCCGATGTTTTAAAACGACGCAATACCACAATGGCAGTGGAGTGATAGGTCATAAAATACGCATGGGTCAGCAGGTACATGAGTAGCGGTACTACCTGGGCCCCGGAACCCAGCAGGGCCGAATCCAGGTTCCAGCTAATGCCGGGGTAAGAATACACCATGCCCAGAACATCGAAAAAATACTCGGAGCCAAAATAATTGCCAAAAAAACCAAACACCGCCATATAACTATTGGCCTTGAACCAATAGGTTTGATACCAGGGATTATGCTTGTTTTCCGGGCTTTTTAGGGCGGGCACCAGGAAAAAGGGCGAGGCTATGCAAACACCGAGAATAATATTTCCTACATCCCCTAAATGTTCGTCAAGCCCTGACAGCATCACCAGGCCCATAACGGACATCCAGATGGGGCTGTACAACAAAAACCACTTTTCCGACCAGGCCTTATCCGGGTTCTCTGAAAACCAACGGGGTTTGCTATTTTCGGTGAGCATATGTCGCCTTTTTTATGGGCCTGTCGATAGATCTGACAAGTAGGTCTAACAAGTAGGTCTAACGATATGCCTATGTGTGGATGCACTTACTTAAGCGGTGTAGGGCCGAATTTATTCGGCCAAAGATCGCGCGAACTCTAGCAGTGGTCGAATTAATTCGACCCTACAGCTTGGGCGGAGGCCATGGTGTTTCGCTTAAGATAAGTGCCATTCGTTTATGTGTTTTTACTGGTGTTAGATAAAAATATTTTTGACCCTTCTATTTTCCCGTCAGGGCGATTTTCACCAGGGCCACATTATTCCGCGCTTTTTGCAGCAGGGAAGGTTCCTTGCGCAGCTTTCTGTGGCCTGGCAGTAACACACCCTTCGCTTGTTGGTGAATTTTATCCTTAACAACAGAGTTGAGCACGCCGGCGCCGGCCAGTTGGAAAAAACAATCCTTGGCATTGCCCAAATCGAAAAAGTCCCGCTGCCATTGCCACTGATAATCGCCGCCGTATTCAAACCATGAGCCACCGATGCCCGAGATTTCATAATACGAGCCATCGGCTCTCTTATAGGGAGATACCTGTTTCCAAAAGCCAATCACGGTGCCGCGTTCCTGATCGATGATAATGTCGTGATAGGGGTATTTCCAATCCTCAAATCCCTTCATCTGATAACCCAGGGCAATATCACAAATCTCCTTGCGGCCATTGGCGACAAATTCTTCATTCGGGCCAATATTCCATGCATAGACGGCATCCTTTTTGTAAAAAGGCCCTACATGCTTGGTCCAATCACCCTCTTTTTCTGCAGCGATGTTGGCTTGCAGCCAGCGTTCTACCATTTCTTCCAGCTCTTTGCGCGGGTAACTTTTATTCGGCGGAGCAATTGACGGTACGCTTTTTGTCATGATAAACCTCGACTTATCGTTTCGTTAACAGGGAAAAATTAACCTTTCACAAAATTTGGATCAGCCCGGTACCTTCCGAGAACCACATCGAACCCACACTGTAGGGCCGAATTTATTCGACCAAGTGCGAATAAATTCGCACCTACGGCGAGGTTGATAGTTGAGCTGAATAGCTACAATTACTCTGCTACTATTTTCAGCGCCTGGTTGGGACAATATTTTACCGCCTTCTCGACGCGCTCACGGTCATCCTTGCTAATGTTTTCTTTCAGGATACACAGAATTCCATCGTCCCCAACGTTAAAGTAATCGGGCGCCTCTCCCATACAGACGGAATGTCCCTGGCAAAGCTGCATATCGACTTTAATCTTGAGCGTTTTTTCGATAGGTTTGGCTTGTGGCCGCGCATGATGGGGACAAGTTTCTGCCTCGGCCGCTTTGGATTTGCCGAACTGAGTTTTGAATGTGGTGGGATCGCGACGACGATAACGAATATTGCACGGCGATTTTGGTTGTACAATCATGGCTGAATAGTCATCGGCGTAGCTGTCCGGCGAATCTACCAATTCAAAATCGTATCGGCGCAGTAAGATGGCAAAAATGGCTTTGATCTGAAACAGGGCAAAAGCATTGCCGGAACACTTGTGTTTGCCCCCGCCAAATGGCTGGTAAGCCATCATGTTTTTGTCTTCAGCTCGCTCTGGAGAAAATCGATCGGGGTCAAATTTCAAGGGGTCTGAAAACAACGACGACATCCGATGGGTCACGGGTGGGCTCGCCCACACCATTTCACCTGTCTTGATCGTATAGTTTTTAAAATGCATATCTTGAGATACCTGGCGCATCAAAATAATCAGCGGTGGGTGCAAGCGCAATACTTCTTTGAGTACGTTCTCCAGCACCGGCATTTCACGTAAACTCTGAAACGTAACCAGCCCTTTTTCCCCTAGTAAATCATCCAACTCGGCTTTGACATCGGCCATTAATAGGGGGTTTTTCAACAGTTCGATGAGTACCCAAGCCGCAGTGCCTGAGCTGGTGTGATGACCGGCAAAGATAGCGCCCACCAACAAACCGGTGATTTCATTGGGTCCAAGTTTAGTGCCGTCTTTATACTCCATATCAATCAGCGTTTGAAACATATCAGAGGGCTTTTCGGTTTGAGACTTACGCTTTTTGACGATCTCCCCAACGAGCTTTTGCAATCGCAGTCTCGCCCGGTCTCGACGCTTGAATTTTGGAATGGGCAAATAGGGAAAGTGAAACGCTATGGGGCTTACACCTTGCTCAAGGTCATGATAAATTTCAGAAAATTCGTCACTCAGTTCATAGCGAAATTCCTTGCCCAGCAGGCAATGACTCGCCGTATTAATCGTCAAAATCTTCATGAAATCAACGATTTCAACCTCACCGGCGTCGCCCCAGTCACTTATGATATCTTCAACTTCCTGAACGATTTTATACGAGTGCTCGCGCATGGCTTCCATGCGCAGCGAGGGCATTAGCATCTTCAGTTGTTCGTTTTTACGTGCAATGGGCGCATCAAAGATCAGGCCCTCGCCAAAAATTGGCGTCATTAATTTATAGGCGGCCGACTGATCCAACTGTTCATCGGAGGCTCTAAAGAATAATTCACTGGCCTCGTCACCTGTCAACAGCACGATGTTCTGCCCCAGCAGCTTGAACATCGCAATTTCACCGGTATCTGCGGCGATTTTATTGACGAAATTAAATGGATTGGTCGCAAAATTAAACATATGCCCAATCCAGGGCAGACCGCCTTTGACTCGTGGTGGTTGCTCACCGCCCAAATATTCTTCTACCACATGAGCTGTCATAGTGCTCTCCGGTTTTTCATCAGATATTATGAAAAATAGTTATTGAAATAAGGTTTTCTGCCTAAGCTCTTTATATTATACAGATATACATTAAATGCCAATGTGTATAGTATAATTTGCTGCTAATATTGCGCGAATCAATCGAATTGGTGAGTTCCCTTATGTCTGAGCCAGTGCCTGAGCAAGTGCCTGAACCGGTGCCAGAACAGCCTTTTAACGAAACCCAACAACGCATATTGGATGCCGCCATACAGTGTCTTAAGCAGTGGGGCATAGAAAAGACCAACTTGAATGATATTGCCAAACAAGCAGGGGTGACACGGCCTACCGTCTATAGTTATTTTCCCAATAAGGGCGATGTTATTCGCACCGCGCTATTGCAATCCGGCTACGCTTTTGGCGCCAAGCTGGTACAGCATATCGACAAATTCGAATGCACTGGGGATCGACTGCTGGAGGCTGTCGTCTACGCCATCGAAAAACTGCCGGAAGAGCCCTATCTAACGGTGATAACCCAGGCTGACCTCTCTTCTATGATCAATCAGGGCGCTCTGAGTGACGCAGAAGGAATTGCCTTTTGCCTGGATTTATTCAGGTATATTTTCAAGCACGCTCCCCTCGGTGAAAAGGATCTCGCGGAAATTACCGAGTTCACTATTCGAGTGGCGCTATCACTACTGATATTAAAAGGCCCGGGCAAGCGAACGGGCAGTGAATTGCGAGGGCTATTGAAGCGCAGGCTGTTGCCTGGTGCAATGGTTGATGGCCCTGAATGACAAGCCCAGGTCGAGTTAACTTTGCCATTTGTTGTCGGCCTTATCGCTACTGGCATCCAGCCAGGCCTGTTGTACCACTGACTTGGCCGTTTGCACCACATCATTCCAGCATGCTGATACCCAGCTGCGCTTTGCCCGATTTTTTAATGGCATGATCGAAGTTGTCGCAGATGGTTTTTGCATGCTTGTGGTAAATAGTGCTATCTACAGTGCAGTAAGTTTTGAGATTCATCGGTGTCCACCCAGTCGGCATAAATTTATTGATTGCCAAAATCCCCGGTCTTGAAAATCTTCTTATCAATATGTCCTGCTTCAATCAACCAGCGTATGGTGTCACTAAAGGTTTGTTCCGGAGGCCGAAAGCACAGCCCAAGAGCTTGCTCAGCCTTGCTTGAATCTGCGGCGGGCCACTGGGTGACAATTGCCATAGATTCGGATGAGACCGGGATATCTACCGGATAGACTTTTTTTATCATATCCATGATCAATCCGAATAGCCTTAATACATTCCCTGGCACCGGCGGGCTGTGGATTTTTTTATTGATGACACTTTCTAATAATTGATGGAACTCGCTCCATGGATAAAAATGCCCGCCCACAATATAACGTGCTTGTTGATAATCTTGCCGGGGCGGGTTTTCCAGTAACGATACATGGGCTTTCGCCAGGTCCCTGACATCGACGAACTGCAAGCCCGAGGTGGTGCGAGGAATTATTTTCAACAGGGTTATCAGCGCGTGGTTTGACTCACTCAATTTAGGATCGTCTGGCCCGAATATGCCGCTCGGGTAGGTAATTTGAATCGGACTGCCTTGTTGTTGTAAGTTCCTGACATAGGCTTCGCAATCTCGTTTAGACCTTGAATACGCTTCTTTCGAAACTCCCAGTGGGGAACTCTCGGTGATGCAGTCTGCGTTGGGGTTGAACAGGGCGCCCAGGCTGGAAACGTAGACAATATTCTTGATACCCAGGTCGCAAGCGGTGCCGACAACAGCCGATATACTTTCGATATTGTTGTTATAGACCTCATCGGCTTTAGCGGGATTCAGGCTAACCATGGCGGCTGCATGTAAAACCGCATCGCAGCCTGGCATTGTGGTTTGCAATACGGTTTTATCGCGCATATCCGCCTCGACAAAATCATCGAGATCATAGCCGTGTCCGGCGAAATACTGTCGGGCAAATTCCTTGTTCCTTACCAGTAAACGCAGTTCATGCCCTGACTCCAGAAGCATCAAAGCTGTATGGGCGCCGACAAAACCTGTTGCCCCGGTCAAAAAGATTTTCATTACGCCGTCACCAGTGCAGTCATCACATAAACAGTTTTCCTTCTACCCCAGGCATATGCGCCCAGGTTGGGATGTAACTCTCTCATGATCGAGCCTTGCTTCTGCGCCATTTGGTGATGCTGGCCAGTGCCGGTAGCTTGCCCTGGTCGATAGCTCTTGCGACATTTTCGTTCACAAAGCGGGTGATGGCCTGGGTCACTTGCCGGGTAACGCGGTCGCCCTCGCGATTGACAGACATGACCATCAGGTGAGGATTGAGGGGATCCAGCGGCAGTTGTTCCTGTTCTCGCTCGAGCAACAGCAAGCGCGCGGGTATTTGCAGATCCTCCTCGCGCTCGACTCTCTCCTTGGCCAGTCTTCTGCCCAGCAGATACTGGTATTCCTGCTGATGGCGACTGGCCGACACGATGAAGTCGTCTTGGTGAATGATGGACAGGAAGGGAATATCGTATTTCAGGATTACTTCGAGGGCCTTGAAGTGGCGATCGATATACTCGTTGGGTTGGTGTACCGCGGCGTTGATTTCTTTCAGTATGCCGTAGAGGGAAATCTTTTTCAGCAAGCGCTCACCGATAACCCGCAAGCCGTAGGGTATTTCCCTGCTGGACAGTGTTTGCTGCCAATCCTTTTTTGAGAGCAAATGTCGCAGGGTGATATTGAGAGTATTGATAAGGTATTCAGTGCCGGGAAAGTGCAACAGTGTTTCGACAAAGGTGGGGCGCTCGATCATGGTCTGGCGGTGGACTTCATTGAATTGCAGGCCACCGTGGAGGTTCAGATTATAGAGATCTGCGGGGCCGTTGTAATCCAGCTGTTCACCCCTTCGCAGGTATCCTGTCAGGCTACTGACGTTGCTTAACAGGTGCACCACATCGATTGGCGACCAGGCCGCCAGGTGGATGATGCCGGAAGCGCGCAAGGCTTCGATGACTGCCTGATCTTCCCTGCCCAGATCCTCAAATTCCGGGGGTGGCCTGTGCTCATAACCTACCGTTGACAGCAATAGGTGATCGCTGATGATGCCCCCCATGGAGTGGCAGCAAATGGGCGTGGGGCGGCCTTTGCTCCAATTCCTCAGCACTGCCTTGCGCAGGCACAGCGCGTAGTGGGGGAAGAGTTCTGACGCGGGCATTTTTTTTGCTTTTTTACCCCGGTGCAGGGCCGATACCTCCCAATTGCTCGGTAGCTTGATAATGAGGTTGATGTGGCTGTAGAGGCCCATAAAACCGTGTACCAACTGGATGATGATACCGTTGGTCTCCAGCCCCTCCCGCACCTCGCCTCTCACCCTGAATTTTTTGCTGGCCTCGGTGAACAAGAGAACGCCCTCGGCGAAGTGCAGGGCCTCGTCGTCGGCGAATACGTAGACCTTTTCAGCGATGGCTTCGTTTTCCCGCAGCATGCGCAGTGGGGTCTCCATGACGGTCTGCTCGAAGGGCGCATAGTCATCCATTTCGAAGCGACCCAGGGCATTGAGTTTCATCGATCCTGAGA
>CBDUUA010000020.1:0-12486 GCA_965370135.1 uncultured Cellvibrionales bacterium | reverse complement strand
GGCGATCCACTGCCGCCTGGCCACGATACTCTTCCTCCGACCTGAGAGCACTCAGCTCGGTCTTCAGGGTGGCGGCAAGATCGTCGACCCCCTCGCTCGCCTGTAGCCACTTCGCCGTGAGAGCGCTCGATAGGGATTCGAAGTCCTGGGTCGCGACGGTAAAGGCGTCTTGTTGCAGTTGGGTGACCTGGCGAAGCTCGCCCGTCAATAGCCTGGAGGCATCGACAAGCTGCGCAGTCCCTTGCCGCTGTGACTGGGACAATGCACCCGTCCACTGTTCAAGCTTCTCTTGGTCCGCCGCTTGCTGACGAGCTAGCCAGCTGGATGCGATATGGCCGAAGGCTTCAAGCTGTTGTTGCGCGGTGATGTTTAGCTGCTGGTGCGTATTGCGGGCTTCTTTGCTAATGGCGGTCATCGCCTCTTTCACCAGCGGATTGATGCTCTCCCCTGCCAGGCGCCCACTCTCGACCATGCTCTGCCTTAGTGACTGATCCACCGAGCTTGCAAGTTCCGAATACAGTGTCGTTACTGACTGGTGAAATTGATCCTGGTTGGCAACCAGTTTATCCGCCAGCTTGTCACTCATACGCTCCAGCTTGCCGGCCATGGCATTCAATTTATCTACCACCTCCGGCAGTGCCTGCGCCTGCAGTTGCAGCGCCTTGTAGGTCTCCTGGCGATTGTGGATTAGCGAATAACCCCGAAAAACGGTGGCGATGGTGGTGTCGAGTCGCCGTGTCGCCAGCATTCTGTCGCGGCGACACAAGGTAGAAACCAGGCCGAGCATAGCGGAGGTGGCTACACCGGCTACTGAGGTGCCAAAGGCCAGACTGAGGCCCTTGATAGGCGCCGTCAGCCCGGCGCGAATGGCCTGCAGCTCGGTAGTGCCTTCCAGCGCATATACGGCGCCCTTCAAGGTTTCAACCATGCCGGCAAAGGTTCCCAGTAGCCCCAGCATCACCAGAAGACCCACCAGATAGGGTGTGATTACCGGTGCCGGCAACCCGACGCGCTCGCCCTCAATGCGCAAGCGCACGGAATTTTGCAGCGATGGATCCAGTTTGTCGAGCCAGCCATTCAGCGGCGCCATTTCATTAGCCGCTTGTGTGGGTAACTCACACAGCGCCCTCGTTAGCGTTGAGGTCCCCTGCCGGAATTGCAGCAGCTCAATAAAGCCGATGGTATAGACACAGCCGATCAGCAGGGTAACCGCGAGGGCCAGGGCATTTGAGCCGACGAAATCCGAGGCCATCCATAGCACCACTGTGGCGCCCAGCAAATATGCGGTAGTGAAAAGAACTCTATTCATAGGTGTTTTTATCTGCATCTGTGTTTAGTGCTTCGATGATTCCCAGAACCGGTAATAGTCTGGCCTCGACCTCCGCCAGCAACAGCCCTTGCATCTCAGCACAAAGCTGCTGGTGTAATTCCCCACAAAGCCGCTCGTGCTCCTGCAAGTTGTTATTGTTACTGTGTTCCGGGTCGGAAACTGCCCCGCAGTATTCTTTGCGCAAATGGCTATAGCGTTTTTCAAGAAGCTTCGGAATAGTCGAAAAAAATTTTCGGGCATGTAGTGCAAGGGTGTCACCAAGCACCATATCCAGTGCGGCGAGCTGCGCCAGTTCCGGTGATAGTCCCGAAACCGCCTCCCGAACATGGGACTGGAGCCGCTGGACTTTATGGTCGATTTCTCTTTGATGAGCGATATAAAAGTTCTTGTAGGGCTGGTAAGCCCTGGCCTCGTCCAGTGATGTATCGGCGCTGTGGGGTGGCAGCACGATCCGCGAATCGGCCGCGCCCGGCACAAAACTGCGGGTCAGGGACTGCACAATAGATGTGCGCACTCGCAGGAATTCCTCCGTGACTGCCTTGCTCGAGTTCGTTGTCGGCTCAAAACCCATGGTCGCAATATGACTGTGAGCGCTGGAAAGGCGCACCGAGTCGGAAAGATTGATCAGTTTACCCAGGCGCTGGGCAAAATGTTTATGGGATACCTGGATATCTGCTACGCCCAGCCCGGACAGGAACCGAACCAATCGTGATCCGCTCAATGAGTTTTGCGCCGAGGCTTGAGTCATCATACTTAGCGACAAGGTTAGCGACAAGGTTAACGACAAGGTTAACGACAAGCGAATCGCCGCTCTAAAGTCCCAGGATGGAAGGTTGTGGTAAAAAGCTGATTCGCATTATTACTATAAAGGCCGAGGTGTCAACAGCCGCTGTTATCCAGGCTTTGTTACCGTGGTCACGCCCATCGTTGTTCAGCCCCTCTTTGAGCCCCTGCCTGATAATGCCGTGCAAGGGACTCGGGGCGTCAATTTATATGATATCCACCGAGATGTATGCATAAATCCCTGGCGGCACTATCGTTGCACGTTAAGCATTTGCAATGGCAGTGGCTTTTCCCCGCGAGGCACATGGACTAGACTAGCAGCATTGCTACTTGATTCACCTTGCTGACGGGTGGCGGTGAGTGCCAACATCATACCTTATCGTTTTGGCCACAGATCAAAGCGATAGTTTATTGCTCCTGGAGACATAATGAACGAAGCTAGTAAAAGTCATTTATCAATGTTTCGCGCAACCATAGCTCTCGCCTGGGTAGACCACCAGTTGGATGAGAAGGAAATAGAGCGAATATTGGTGTACATCGACAACAACAAGCAGCTGTCCGATGCGCAGTGCGAACAGCTGAAGCAGGACTTACATCAACCGATCAAGCTCGATGACGTCTGGCCAGAAATTACCGATGTAATGGATCGAGCCCACCTGATCAATATCGCCGACACCATTTTTTGGGAAGATGGCGAAATGTGCCACACCGAAAAGGAAGTCTACGAGAAGATAAAGGCGGCCCATATGTCCACGCTGGATTTGGATTTTATCCAGGAGGATATCGCCTCCTACCGCAGGGAACTTGCCACAAACTGCCAGCAGTTTAACCAGGAGTTACACCAGATCCAGATGAGCGGACCCTTTGGGCGCATGATGCACTATTTGGAAACGATGGTGGATAAGGTTCTTTAAGGATATTCAGGTCCGACCCCACCACACAGTTGCTAGCCAATAGTCAGCTTCGCTCAAGGTATTCCTTGATATCTGACAGGTCCTTGTGCAGAGCCTTTTTCATCGAAGGCCTGATGAAAATACCCGTGCAAGCTGACATCACCTTGGCGAGCAGTGTCTGGGCTTCGCTGCTGAACGACATGGTTAATACGGTACTGCCTCCTTTAGTCTCTGAAGTTTCTTTCAATGACAACTTTGTGATGTAAACGGCACCATGACTTTCGGCACGGGTGCAATAATAGCTATTCTCTACCGCCGCTGTAATCCACATGACCTCTGAGGCTTCTTGTCCAAACATCAAGCGCGTTTCTTTCCATGTTAAACCCACGATACCGTTATCTGGCTGGTTTAGTACGTCCAGGTCTATGATGCTCGAAATCATGCCGGCAGCATTTTCAATATCGATAATCGCAGACCACACGAGCTCTTTCGGCTTTTCAATTGTAATATCAACCGCAATTTCCATCTTTCGATCTTCTGAGTTTTTCTGCCGTTTGCTGGAGTTGTTCGAGCAGTTCATCAGGCATTCTTACACTGGTCATGCCCATCTTGTTTACCCTCATTGTTCATTCCAATAATGCCATGCATTACATTGCATTATAGGCATCGGTGTGGGGCATATTTACGGCAATGTATGCATTATTATGTTGGCATCCTGGCGGAGCAGAAACAACGAATCGCCTACATCTTTGCAATCATCTTATCGGGTGCAAACTTCAGTACCTGCGCCACCAGTGCCCAGGGCCACCGCGGCACATAGCTAAAAGTCACTTCCTTCTCTATCAAGTCAGCCATGATGCGGGTGCCCTTTTCTGCCGACACCAGGAAGGGACGATTGGGTACTGAGCTGTTCAGGTCGGTATCGATGAAGCCCGGCGCCAACTCGGTGACGACAATGGCTTGTTTCAGGGTTTCACAGCGCACGGATTCCAGATAGCGACTAAAGCCGGCCTTACTGGCGCAATAGGCGCCCATATTGCGCTGTCCGCGCACACCTGCTACGGAAGAAATGCCAACGACCTGGCCGCGGCCCTGTTCGCGAAACAGCTCGACCGCTGCCGCCGTGGTGGCAATGGCGGCAGTCAGGTTGACATCGATGACCGTGCGCACCCGATCGAAATCCGATTTGCCCACTGGCGTGGCAAAGCCGACACCGGCATTGACGATAACGATATCGAGACCGCCGAGCTCGGTCGCGCATTCGCGGATCACGCCGGCGATGGTGTCGAATTCGGATACATCGAGCTGCTTGACGATAACCTGGGCAGCCTGGTTTCGAAGCTCATCGGCGAGTTGCTGCAAGGATTCGAGACTGCGGCCGGTTAGCGCCAGACGATAGCCTCGCTCGGCGAACTGCCGGGCCAGATGCTTACCGAGGCCGCGGGTAGCACCTGTAATCAATACCGATTTTGTCATGGGTTGGGTTCCTCAATGTGTTACTAACGTTTTATCAAAATTCTACCAATATCATGCAACTGATGTCATGGACAGCCTGGCAGTCAGTCACGGCCCAATAAGTCCCTGGCGACGTGGGTGATTTGTATCTCGTCGGTACCGGCATAAATTTGCAGGATTTTGGCATCCCGCGCTAATTGCTCAACGCGGTATTCCGCCATATAGCCATTGCCCCCGTGTACCTGCACCGCATCCATGGCCACATCCACAGCGGCCTTGGCGGCATAGAGCTTCATCGCGGAGGCCTCGGCCAGCGTATGCTTGCGCCCTGTCGCTTGCATTTCAATATTGCGGAAAACCATGTTTTGCAGGTTGACCCGGGCCACCTCCATGTACGCGAGCTTGAGCTGGATCAGCTGAAACTGGCCGATAGCCTGGCCAAACTGGACCCGTTCATTGGCGTATTTCACCGACAGCTCCAGGCAGCGCTCTACGATGCCCAGGGCCATGGAGACTACCCCGGAGCGCTCGGCAGAAAATGTGGATTTGACGCCGGAACGAGCCGACACGGTTTCGGTTTCACCGAGCAAGCGCTCGGGGCCGGCTTTGACATCGTCTAAAAACAGCTCGCCGGTGGGCGATGAGTGAATGCCCATTTTTTTAAACGGCGCGCTTTGGCTCAGCCCCTCCATACCGCGATCGAGAACAAAGCTGAGGACCTTGCGCTGCCGTGGCTCTACCCCGGGCTCGTCGAGTTTGCAGATAAAGACGATGGTGTCGGCATAGGGGCCGTTGGTAATAAAGGTCTTGTTACCATTGAGAATATAGCCGCCATTGCCGTCCCGTTTACAGTTCGACCTCATGCCGCCAAAGGCATCGGAGCCCGAATTGGGTTCGGTGATCGCCCATGAACCTATCTTTTCCAGAGTGAGAACCGGCAGGGCCCAGCGCTCTTTTTGCGCCAGGGTGCCCCGGGACATGATCGCGTTGCCGGTGAGGCCCATGCTCACGCCCATAGCCGTCACCATGCCGGGACAATACCGGGATAACTCGATGATGGGCACCGCACGCATGGCGGCGGTATCGATTCGCGCCGCCAGTTGCTGCGGCGTCGATGGCGCTGCCCCGGCGCCATCGGCTGCCGGCCTGTCCTCAGTCTGGTCCCGGGCAAGGGCCCGGTGAAAACTATCCCGCGCCATTTCATCGATGCCGAAGGTCTTGACGAACTTGCGCAACACCTCGTAGGGCGGGGTATCGCCGTGCTCGAGTTGATCGAGATGGGGCTCTATTTCTGTTTCACAAAAACTGCGGACGGCATCGCGCAGCATGATATGGGTTTCGCTCCATTCGATCATTCGGTGCCAGCCTCTTGTTGATCCTGTATCGCGATTGTGGTGTAGTGCCAGCTCTGGATTGTGCCGTGTTCGCAAGGTCACTGCAAATTTGTCCTAGCACTGAGCATTTATGACTACCCGAGGAATCGCCGTGTCCAACGCGACAAACCAAAACCCTGGGGATCGACCACAGGTCGCTCTCTTCGTCACTTGCCTGGTGGATCTATTCCGGCCCTCGGTAGGGTTTGCCACAGTCGAGTTATTGCAGCGTGCGGGCTGCGATGTGGTGGTGCCCAGTGAGCAGAGTTGCTGCGGTCAACCTGGCTATAACTCCGGCGACCTCGCCTCCAGCCGCACCCTGGCGCGGCAATTTATTGCCGCCTTTGAGGGTTACCAGTACGTGGTGGCCCCCTCCGGCTCCTGCGCCGCCATGGTCAAACATCACTATGCCTCGCTATTGGCGGATGAACCTCAGTGGCAGCGACGGGCACAAGCGCTGGCCGAGCACTGTTACGAGTTGACCAGCTTCCTGGTCGACGTATTGCAGGTCGAGCCGGCGGCCACGACCCGATCGAGTGCCGACCTGTCCGTCTGCTACCACGACAGTTGTGCCGGCCTGCGGGAACTCGATGTCAAGCAACAACCCCGCCGTCTGCACGAGGGCATGGCCAAGGTCGAGCTGACCGAAATGCAAGATACCCATGTGTGCTGCGGGTTTGGCGGCACCTTCTGCGTCAAGTTACCGGATATCTCCCGCGAGATGGTCGATGCCAAGATTGCCCATGCCGAGGCCACCGGCGCGGAGTTATTGCTGGGCGGTGATATGGGCTGCCTGCTCAATATCGCCGGTCGTATCACCCGTCAGGGTAAATCCCTGCAGGTGCGCCATATCGCCGAAGTATTGGCCGGCAACATGGACGATGCGGCGATTGGCCAGGGAGAGCCATCAGCTCATGGAGAGCCGTCAGCCCATGGAGAGCCGTCAGCCCATGGAGAGCCTTCAGCCGGGAGAGAGCCTTCAGCCGGGAGAGAGCGATCATGAAAATCCAGAGCCAGCAGTTTATCGCCCGCTCACGGGAGGGCATCAACAATGAAGCCCTGCAGGGCTCCCTCGCGATCCTGGGCGCCGGCCTGCCACTATTGCGCCAGATGGCCATGGATGCGGTGGGCAATTTCGAGGAGCAGCGTCAATACGTCAAACAGTTGAAGGATCACACCCTCGGCAACATGGCGATGTACCTCGAGCAGTTTGAGACTCAATTACTCGCCAATGGCGGACAACTGCATTGGGCGCAGACGCCGGCGGAGTTTAATCGGATCATTGGCCAAATCTGTGAAGACGCCGGCGCCCGGCGGGTCGTCAAGGGCAAGTCCATGGTCACCGAGGAGGCGGGGCTCAACGATGCCCTGATCGCCAGGGGCATGGATCTGGTTGAAACCGACCTGGGTGAGTACATTATCCAGCTGGCCGAAGAGCCCCCCAGCCACATCGTCGGTCCGGCCATTCACAAAACTGTCGATCAGGTGCGGCAGTTGTTCTGGCAGCACCATCAACTCGGCGAGCGGGCACTGGCCGACCCCACCGCAATCGTCACCGAGGCTCGGCACGTATTGCGGGATAAATTTACCAGTGCAGATGTCGGCATCGTCGGCGCCAACGCCCTTATTGCCGAGACCGGCAGCACCATGCTGGTGACCAATGAGGGCAATGGCGACCTGTGCAGCACCCTGCCCAAGGTGCAAATCGTGGCCACCAGTATCGATAAAGTGCTGCCGACCCTTGAAGATGCCAGCTCCATACTACGACTGTTGACCCGCAGTGCCACCGGACAGGCCATTACCTGTTACACCAGTTTCTTTACCGGGCCCAAACGCCCTGCTGACCCGGACGGGCCCGAGCAATTTCACGTGGTGCTGTTAGACAACGGCCGCTCGGAGATGCTGGCCGGCAAGTATCGCGAAATGCTGCGCTGTATTCGCTGCGGCTCCTGCCTCAATCACTGTCCGATATACACCCATGTCGGCGGCCATGCCTATGGCTGGGTCTACCCGGGACCGATGGGTTCGATTCTCACACCCTTGATGCAGGGGCTGGAAAATGCCAGGGAGTTGCCCAATGCCTGTACCAGCTGTGGCCGCTGCCAGGAAGCCTGCCCCATGGATATCCCGCTGCCGGAACTGTTGCGAGAGCTGCGCGCCGATGCCTTTGAACAAAAGCTGACACCCCGGGCCTGGCGCTGGGGTTTGACCGCCTATATGCGAATATTGGCCTATCCCCGCCTCTACCGTTTCGGCTCCAGCTTGCTAATGCCGATACTGGCGGCTCTTGGGCGCAAAAAGGGTCGTTTTCGCTCGCTGCTCATCGCCAACGGTTGGACCGAGGTGCGAGATTTTCCGGCGCCTCAGGGTCAAACTTTTCTCAATCGCTGGCAACAACAGAAGCGGGATTGATCGTAATGACTGATCGCAACGCAATACTGGCTCGACTGAAAAACCTGCAAACGGATACGCCACGCCCCGAGCCTCCGCCGCCGCGACCGCCAGTCGGCGACGATTTAGTGGCAGAACTGGTGCAGCGAATGACGGCGTGCACGGTTGTGGTGGTGCAACTGGCCGACACCAGCGCGGTTCCCGCCTGGGTAGCGAGCTACCTCAGGGACAACGATCTGCCGCCACAGTTGGTTGTGGGAGCTAACGCCATACTGTCCGAATTGCCGTGGCAGCAGGCCGCACTGGTCTGTGAGCAGCGCTCTGCCAACGCCAGCGACCTGGTGGCGTTGAGTAGTGCGTCCTGCGCCATTGCGGAGAGCGGCACCTTGCTGTTGCAATCCGGCCCGGACAATCCCACCACGCTGAATTTTCTGCCCGATCATCACCTGGTGGTACTCAGTCGGCACACTATCGTCAGCCATTGGGAGGAAGCCTGGGCGTGCTGTCGTCTGGAATGGCGTGGCCAACTGCCTCGCGCCTTGAATTTTATCTCGGGCCCATCGAGCACTGCCGATGTCGGCTTGACCCAGGTGTTCGGCGCCCATGGCCCACGCAATCTATCGGTGCTGATTGTTGATGACTATTTATAGCCTTTGGCAACTTATAGCTTTTGGCAAAAGGCTCTGAGTGGCATATAGTGTCTACTCGCTCAATTCTGACGCACTAAACTCGGGTAACTGTTTTTCAAATAAACAAAAAGTAAAACAAATAAGCTCCTAAAAGCTCCTTACAGACCCCCAGGGAAAAACGTATGAAAGCTTCCGACCTGTTCGTGCAATGTCTCGAATCTGAAGGGATCGAATACATCTTTGGAGTCCCCGGCGAAGAAAACGCTGACTTCATGATTTCTTTGGAAAAATCCGGCAAGATCAGGTTCATTCTTACCCGGCACGAACAAGGCGCAGCCTTTATGGCTGAAATTTATGGCCGATTAACCGGGCATACTGCAGGCTGTCTCGGCACACTTGGCCCAGGCGCTACCAATCTCATCACTGGTGTTGCAGATTCCAATATGGACCGCTCACCCATGCTGATTCTCACAGGGCAGGGGTCAACGGAACGCTTACACAAAGAATCACATCAAATTATGGATGTCGTGCATATGTTCGAGCCCGTGACCAAATGGGCCACTACCGTGTTACACGAAAACAACATCCCGGAAATTATTCGCAAAGCCGTGCGCATTGCTCGTACAGAAAAGCCTGGCGCAGTACATATTGAGTTACCCGAAGATTTAGCGAAAAATGATACCGAGGCAAAACCACTTATACCTCAACGCTTCCGCCGACCTGTGCCTGATGACAAAATCGTTGATGCAGCTTTCGAAATTTTAAGGAACGCAAAACGTCCCATCATCCTCGCTGGTAACGGCTGCATACGCAAACGCGCCAGCAAACAGTTACGCGACCTGTGCGAAAAAACCGGTATTGGCGTCATTAGCACCTTCATGGCAAAAGGCTGTGTTGATATGGACGCCGATTACTGCCTCTACACCATCGGCCTGCAATCCAAAGACCTTGTCGCCTGTGCAATTGACGCTGCCGATGTCGTTCTCACGCTGGGCTACGACATGGTGGAATATCACCCCGAACTGTGGAACGCAAAAGGCGACAAACACATTATTCACGCCGACTTCCTGCCTGCAGAAATCGACCAGGCCTATCATCCGGAAACAGAAGTTGTTGGCGACCTCGCACATACCCTGTGGATGTTCAACCAACGCGTAGATGCAGCCGGCGGCCTCAATTTCGACTTCAGTCAACAAGCAGCAACACGCAGAGACATGACGGCTGAATTGGCGATGCACAAAGACGACGACACCACAGGCTCAATAAGACCACAAAAAGTATTGTGGGATGCACGACAAGCCATGGGCCCACACGACATCGTGCTCTCGGATGTGGGTGCACACAAAATGTGGATTGCACGTCACTACCAATGCCACGAACCTAACACCTGTTTAATCCCTAACGGCTTTTGCTCGATGGGCTTTGCCCTGCCCGGCGCCATCGCAGCCAGTCTGGTTGAGCCGGATAGAAAAATTCTCGCTATCAGTGGTGATGCCGGATTCTTGATGAACGTGCAAGAAATGGAAACAGCTAAACGCCTCAACTCAAACATTGTCGCGATGGTGTGGGAAGACAAAGCCTACGGTCTCATTGCATGGAAACAAGAAGCGGAATTCGGTCACCATACTGCACTTTCTTTTGGCAACCCCGACTGGATGCAACTCGCCAGCGCCTTTGGCTGGCATGGCCACCATGTCAAAAACAGCAAGGACTTAAAAGCGACGCTGGACACCGCTCTCAATGAAAGCGGACCAAGTTTGGTCGTTGTGGCGATTGATTACTCGGAAAACATGAAACTCACAAACAGGCTTGGCGATATTGCCTGCCCCATTTGATAAGGAAGAATCAGGAAGAACCATGTCCGACCATTTCAAAATGCTAGTCCCAGGCGCCACTGCCGATGGGAAAATGGAAGTTACCGCACCCTTTGATGGCGCACTCATTGCCACTATTGAAACGGGTGGCAGTGATGCTGTCGAATCGGCGCTCGCTACCGCACACGCTTTATATAGAGACAGGAACAATTGGTTGAGCGCAGAACAACGCAGCGTGGTTCTTGAAAAAACAGCGGAAATCATGCAATCGCGTTTTGATGAACTCGCCATTGAATCCGCACGCGAAGGCGGCAAACCACTGATCGACTCCAAAGTTGAAGTGGCGCGCGCTATTGGTGGCATTAAAAACTGCGTTGAAGTTCTGCGCACCGGGCACGGTGAAGAAATTCCCATGGGGAAAAATGCTGCGTCCATGAATCGACTCGCTTTTACTACGCATGAACCGATTGGCGTTGTCGTTGCAGTAAGCGCATTTAACCATCCATTAAATCTGGCCGTGCATCAAATTGGCCCTGCTATTGCTGCCGGTTGCCCCGTTATTATCAAGCCTGCCGGTGATACTCCCTTGTCATGCTTTCGTTTAATCAACATCCTGCGTGAAGCGGGTTTACCTGAAGGCTGGTGTCAGGGCATTGTCACATCAAATAGAGACGCCGCGACACAACTCGTTGCAGACTCACGTGTAGGTTTCTTTAGTTTCATCGGCAGCGCCGGTGTTGGCTGGAGCTTGCGCTCAAAACTTGCTCCCGGTGCACGTTGCGCACTCGAGCATGGTGGTGTTGCACCGGTTATTGTTGCTGAAGACACCGACATGGATGATACCGTTGCCTTATTGTCCAAAGCGGGTTTCTATCATGCAGGACAAGTTTGCGTATCGGTACAGCGTGTGTTCGCACATAAATCGATTGCTCGCACACTCGCAGAACGTATTGCCGAAGCCGGCAACAAAATGAAAGTTGGCGATCCAACCTTACCGGATACTGAGATCGGGCCGTTAATCAGGCACATTGAAACTGATCGCATCGATGAATGGGTGAAAGATGCCTTGAAAAAAGGCGCCGAACTCATCTCCGGCGGAAATAAAATTACCGCCAGCACGTATCAGGCAACCGTGCTGTTTAACACGCCCGATGATGCCACCATCTCAAGCAATGAAATTTTCGGCCCTGTCATTTGTGTTTATGAATACGACAACATAGACGAGGCCATCGCACAAGCAAACAGCCTGGACGTTTCGTTTCAAGCTGCTGTCTTTTCAAAAAACATCGATACCTGCATGCACGTTTTCAAGCAACTCGATGCATCTGCCGTGATGGTTAACGACCACACCGCGTTTCGTGTTGACTGGATGCCCTTCGCCGGCTTAAAACATTCTGGTCACGGTGTAGGCGGCATTCCACATACGTTCAAAGAGATGCAAATTGAAAAAATGATGGTGATACGCTCGCCCAACTTATAACTGCTTATAACTGTATTGACCAACAGTATCAAAGCCACCCCTGCGGGAGAACATCATTTCAAGCCAGCCCTCACAAAGAGAGGCTTTCATTTTCTTAACCCACCAATTCCTTGCTCATCTCATCGCGCATCACAAGCTTCTGCATCTTGCCAGTGACGGTCATGGGAAACTCTTCGACGAAGCGCTGTCCCTCCTGTAAATATAATCGTGCCGTTTTTCTGGTCATTCATTGTTATCTGCATCAGGCTGCGATTCTCCCGTATCTATGGTGCAGGCCACCAACATGGCCCAGTGCCCACGAAGCTGTGCAAAACGGCAAGATTTTGGGTCAGTCAGCC
>CBDUUA010000019.1:0-12546 GCA_965370135.1 uncultured Cellvibrionales bacterium | reverse complement strand
CCGGTTTCCCGGGCGACCAGCAGTTGTAAATGCCAGGGCTTGGCCAGCAGCAATTGGCTTTCCTCCGGTATCACAAACAGTTCGACTTCCTTGAAGTCTGCAGGCGCTCCCTGCGCCGCCACCCGCCGCAGTCGCTTGTGATTGAGGTCGGTAAAGCGGATGGCATCGTCACCCTGGATGATTTCGAAGCGATCAAAGATACCGCCGCGCACATAACCTGAGCCCTTGAAGGAATAGCGACCCCTGCCGGTCAACAGTACCGCCTGCTGCCCCGGCGCCAGCATCTTGACAAGGTTTTCGTATTCCCTGTCTCCCAGCAGACTGCGGCCGATACTCGGCACCGACACCTGGGCCGCATATAAATCGATAAACACGTCGTCCTTTGCACCTGGCTCCGGGCGCTTGGCGGCGGCTTCGTCACCGACATCGATAAAGGTCTGGTTAATCTGGCCCACGGTCAGTTTCAGCCGACTCACTGCGCTCTCGGCGATCAGGTCGGTCCAGTCCCTTACCTCGTCGATGTTGGTATCGATGCTGGCTATGGGACCCGCCGCCTCGGTGCTCAGCCCTGCAAAGCCATACTTGCGCGCCATCTTGATAGCCGCACGGATAATGCTGTCGTCTATTACTCGCACTGTTACCGTCGCGCCACTGATGGCATCGAAGCGCTGCCGGTCTGCGGAGGCGGACAGGTATTCGATCAAATCGAGACCGACATAGCCATTGATCAGGGCGTTGATTTTCGATTCAGGGATGCCCACGAGCACGATGGGCTCGTGGTGCTCGACCATTCGGACCGAGCGAATGACGCCCGCGGTATCCAGGCCAACCAGGATATGGATCGGTTTGCCGGAGTAGCCCATGGCGTTGACCACGGCGGAGTTTAGGAACAGCAGGCCAAGCTGCTTGCCCTCGCGAAACACTGCAGCCGCCTCGGGCTCACCCTCCGGCGCTGCAATGCGATCCGCGGCGGGAAATAGCTCTGCCGGTGTGTGGGCGTCGAGGGTTTGCTGAAACAGCCCGCTATCGTTTGCAGATACTGCGGCGGAGTGCCAGGCCAGAAAAACGGCCAGTAATAGGGCAATGCACAAGCGAAACAAGCGGGGGTATAAAAAATTGACCGATAGCATCGACTTTCCTTGCTGGCCTGATAGGGGGCCAGCATACCGACAATCGCTGCGAAATGCGCCCTGAATGGCGTGCGGCATTGCAATTGCTTCTCAGGGATGAAGACGATTCTCGGCGTCGATTGCAATGACGCGATGGGGCAGGGTATCTCCCCACCGCCAGAATATGATATTCACATCGATTGCTTGTGCATTGTGCGCAAAGCTCGGCACGCAGATGCCGGCTATACCCTGGCGAATCAATTGTTTTGCCAAAACCTGGCTGGGTGGTGTTTGCCCATCATCCACTAGTAGTTCCCAGGGGCAGTTGAGGGTCTCTGGATTGATTTCCAGTGTCTTTAGCACTTCGCCATTGGTAAGGTCGAGAATAGCCGCACACTGCACCTGATAGGTGACGATAGTCAGCGGCTGGGTTTTATAGGAGAACCCCTGTTGCGCTTCCAGCCAAGCGGTCTCAAAGCGCTCCGACGTATACAGCGCGGCCACGCCCCGGGGGTTGAAGCGGCCCCCGTGCCGTTTGGCACCTTCACCCGATTCGGGTGGGAACGACCAGCGGGGATTGTGGCCGCGATAAACCGGGCCGCGGTATTCTATGGCCTGATCAATCAAGAATAGCCACCTTCATTAATGCGAGCGAGGTAGTTACGCACCGCAGCGGCGCGCCCCTCCTTAACCAGTTCCTCGGCCGTCTTGTCGGCAAATGAGGGGATGGGTTGCGAGCGATACCAGGCGAACGCAGCGGCCAGGGAGCCTGTCCAGGGCAGGATGCGGTTGAGAATTTCGATCTGCTCTCGCAGTCGGTTCTGGGTTTTGGGTGCGGTTACGCGGCTGGATTTAGACAGGGCATCGCGGGACAGGCCAACGGTTTTGGCCAGTTCCTGTTTGTCGATATGCAGCAGGGCGACCAGCCGATCCAACCGAACCTGGCCCCCTGGTTCGTTGAAGACTTCTTCCAGCAGGTTTAGCATTGTCAGTTTTCCTTAGAGTGCGCCTCAAAATATGTACCATATTAGGGTTATTATGTGGGTTCACAAGGAAATTAGCAATTTGGTTTGGCGTTCTTTTGCTATATACTTTATGTATATAGCTTTTGAGAGGTGCTTGCAATGTCTACTGGCTCTGTATTCGTTAATAACCGCACGCAAGCGGTCAGGCTACCCGCTGATACTCGCTTTCCTGACGAGGTGAAGCAAGTCCTTGTTCGGGTTGTGGGCAAGGATCGGGTGTTATCTCCTGTGGATAGCTCCTGGGACAGTTTCTTCCTTTCTGAGGAATGTGTGAGCGATGACTTTATGGAAGAACGGGCTTCCCAGCAACAAGCTGAACGGGAAGCTTTTTGATGTTGAAATACATGCTTGACACCAATATTGTCATTTATGTGATCAAGCGCCGCCCGGTGGCGGCGCTGGCAACCTTTAACCAGTATGCAGGCCAGCTCTGTATCAGTTCGATCACCCTTGCTGAACTGATGCACGGCGTAGAAAAAAGTGCCAGGCCGGCACACAATCTGCGACAGGTTGAAGATTTCGTTTCTCGTTTGCAGGTGCTTGAGTACGGCAATAAGGCGGCAGCCCATTATGGGGATATCCGGGCCGTGCTGGAACGCAAGGGGATGTCTATCGGCGTTAACGACTTGCATATTGCAGGTCATGCAAGAAGCGAAGGGCTGATGCTGGTGACTAACAACTTGGGTGAGTTCGAACGGGTGGAAGCCCTGCGCTTGGAGAACTGGGTTTAATTCAGATTGAGCGTAGCCGCTATTGCTACTGCCAGGGCTAGATAGCAATAACCGCCAACATCATGCTGACAAAGGACAGGGGAATAATAAACAGCACGGAAAGAAAGCTCAGAAACAGTAATAGTGGATTTAGCAGGCTGGTGATCTGCACATAAGACCCGAGTAGCTCCCGGGCCTCAGCTACCATCGAGCCGATATTTAACACATTTCTCGCCGCGCCCACCAGGCTCATTTTTTGCTTGCCGCTGGAGCGAAGACTGTGTCCCTTTTCTTGTATTTCACTCTTCGCGCCCTGCAGCGTATCAACTACTGTATCCGGCAGTTGTTTTAGTTCCTCCAGCCCCCTCCAGATGTAGAGAAGCAGCATATTGATTCTCTTGACGATGACATCGATAGTGGGGGAATATGGATGTTGCCAGCCAATCTTAATCATCACTTCAGGCATCAAAAACCGTTTGGCAGTCCTTCCATGGGGAGTGAGAGCAAAATGCTTAGAAGCACAATAGTATTAACGCTGCTTGCAGTAGTATTAGGCAGCGGGGGTGTACAAAGTGAAGCCCCAAAGAAAATGGAGCACGGTATTACCCATCCTCTGGTGCAAACACTCTATTTTGGTGGTGACATTGTTTCCATGGAAGGTGATGAAGCCACTTATGTAGAGGCGGTAATGGAGCGGGACGGCAAAATAATATATGCCGGAAAGCGGTCTGGCGCGGTCAATAATTTTGCTGGTAAAACCATAGAAGTCGATTTAAAACACAAGACCATGCTGCCTGGGTTTATCGAGCCCCATGCCCACCCTGTATCCATCGGCGCCTTTATCCTGGCCAATGACATTGTTGCCCCCCATGAATGGCGCATGCCGCACAAAACCTATCCCGGCGTCAGCGGCAAAGAGAATTATCTCCAGGCGGTAAAGGATATTATCGAGTCAAAGGAGGACGAGACCAAAACGGTTTTGATCTGGGGATATCATAAATCGTGGCATGGATCGTATCTCGACCATGATGTTGAACAATGGACTCACCGCCATGACCGAACCGGGATTTCCAACCAGTACTTTCGAGGATGAATATGCCGTCCTAAAAGAAGGAACCGAGAAAGCAAAAGCCTATACCATTTACCTGATTTCGGGCTTCCCGGAGCAGTTCGTAAAGAAAATTGGCAATGACGCCTATGCCGCCCACATAGAATCTCTGCCTGAGAAATACGATACCGAATACATAAAATTTCTACCGAAGCAGTACAAGACCTTTGCCGACGGTGCCATCTATTCTCTGGCATTGGAGATTCGCGAGCCGTTCTATAACTGCCTGGACTGCAAGTCGGAATGGATCATCCCACTGGTGGAAGGCGAGCAGATTTTCGATTACTGGTGGGGCAAGGGATACAAAGTCCATATCCACATCACGGGTGACTTGGCGTTTGAAGAGTTCACCAGCAGAGGCGTACCGGTTTCCTTGCACTCTGATTTTGCCATGGCACCGGCTGAACCACTGTTGTTGGCCTGGGTGGCGGCAAATCGTGTCGTGGCTAGTGGCAAGGTCCTGGTCCCTGAGCAAAGCATCGCTGTCTATGAGGCGATGAAAGGCATTACCCTCACCGCCGCCCGTACCTTTGAAATGGAGCACGAAATAGGCTCGATCAAGGTGGGGAAACAGGCAAACTTTACCCTGCTGGAGCAAAACCCCTTCAAGATTGATTCGGTCAAAATCAAGGATATTGCCATTGCCGGTATCGTCTATAAGGGGCAGATGAAGCTCAGCTCGGGCAAACGCGTGGGCGCAGACCGGGATGCACATGGCTGCATTGGCTCTGCGGGCTACTCCTGGTGTGAGCAGATCGGGAGCTGTGAGCGCCCGTGGGAGCTTGCCAGCTGGTTTAATAATGGAAAGCCGAGGAGGCCGGTTGATAAAAATTAAAGCAATCTGACCCAAATGGCTGAAAGACTACCAGTCATCAACCCCAATTCGGAAATCAGTCTGCAATAGCTGCCAATGCTTTTGCAATATATGTTTATGCTCGTCAATCATGGGTAAATTATTCAGGGCTGTTGGCCACAAAGTCCGAGCTTTTTCCAGCGTGTCATCCAGCTGAGGTTTGATAGCTCTCCATGGAATAGCGGCTCTATTTGCCCAGGCTTCAAAGTGTTCAAACGTTACCTCATACCACTCCTTGGTCTTTCCCATATTCAGTGCGTACTTGCGCTCGTCACCCATATAAACCCGTGTTGTCACGATGTCATAGGCCGGAGATAACTCAGGGGTCATGGTGTCCGGATAGATGAGGCTCCAGTTTTTTAAATGGGCATCGCCATTCGCCAGCAGGATATTGACCAGTAACCGCCTTGCAAACTGTTGAGCATTGCTCAGGCCATTGCCTGTGTACTGGTAGATCGCGTTGCCGATCTGCTCATAGTTGGCGCCGCTGTATTTATCCTGGGGATACCGAACGAATACCTGGGCAAAGTCTTCCATGTGGATGCGCCCCTCACCTGCTCGATCAAACCGCCGAATGCCAAAGGCATACTGCTCCCCTGGAAGATTGATAGCAGGTAGGTGGTCAAGGTTTTTCAGTTCTACAAGCCTGATGTCGGGGATATCAATGCCGGCGAGACTCGCCAGCCGCATAGCTGTGTATTCGTTCAGGGGTACAGATTTATGTTTTGTGGATGGTGTCTTGATGATCCAATCACCGAGGTCGCCCGATTGCGATATTTGATAGCGGCCATCCTTCTCGCGCATGGAGAACTTCATCTGCACTCCAGCGAGAGAAAAATGGCGCGCTGTATCCTGGATGGATAATTGAACGGGCTCAGCACCCGCTCTTATACCAAAGGCATAGTCGGGGATGTCTGATGGTGCTACCGGTGTGGCAATCAATGCGCCCGGTAAATCCTGCCCCAAATAGCCGAACAGACTGAATTCGTTATCGGTGTGCGTTTTCAAGCCTTGGGCCAGCAGTTCTCGTAGCGCGCCCTCCGGCAATAGATTTGAAAGCACCGGGTGTAATCGCTGTCGCTTGATCCAGGGTTCTGATAGCAGTTTGTCGACTTTGGGAAAAAGGGGATAAGTGGTCAGCGTCAGTGTTGGCCGGCTATTGTTTTCGACGAATTCCGGTGTGAAGGAGAGGATGTTCTGCCCATCGGCAAAGCCAGCCAAAAACCCCACATTGTGACTATGCAGAGTTAATTTGAGTACACTGACTTGCTCGTTTCTTGCCACTGTTAACCTTCACTAGCCTTCATTAATCCTCCAGCAATCCCTCCCAAGGGTCATCGGAGATAGGCTTTTGTTGATTGCTTCCCTGATCTTCGTGCGAATCGCCTTGCAGAATACTGCGTACCGCACGCAGTTTTTCTTGTGGAATAAGCATGACTTCCATTTTCAGGCCTCTGGCGACCAGTTCGAGCGTATCGAGTTGGGGGTTGCCCTTCGATTCCAGGCGTTGATACTGCTGCCGGGGCATGCCCACACGAAGCATCATGTCTTCCTGCTTCAGCTCAAGCTCTTTGCGACGCTTTTTTAATTGCTCGTGTATCTTCCCCATATTCGACTTTAGAAACATATTAGTTTCTTTTATCTCCAAAGAACGATATTAGCTTCTTTTGTTGCTCTATGCAACGTATGCGTTTCTTTTATACCGAAAGACGGGGCCGCCCTCACTGAGAAGTGGACTATTACTGCCGAAGATTCAGGAGACGTTGGGTAGCAGGGTCAGGTGTGAAATTGGGCAGTGCTTTTCGGCCTGCAAGGCTCTGGGGTGAGGCTCAATTCGACAGCAAGTCGAGCTTGAGCTTGGCCGCTGGCTTAATAATGGAAAGATGGAAAGATGGAAAGCTGAAGGGGCCGGTTGATTGATGACGGAATATCCGATCTACCAACAAATCAGCTATCAAGTATCTTCAGGCCCGAGGGCAAGGCTTCACCAAAAATACGTTTGGTCTCAGCGGCGTCCAGCTGCGTGACATCGGTTACCATATTGACCCAACTGGTCGGCAACTTGCTGGACTTCAGTTTGTCGATGATAGTCTGCCGGTGGCGGTCATCGATATCCCGGGTGCGGTCGCCACATTTTCGCGACAGCATGACGGCACAAAAAGCAGCGTTCTGGTTTTGCTTCCAATCGATGGCGAGTATGGACGGCAGCCAACGATGGATGGTTTCAGCGGGTACGACATTGTGAGCGCTGCCGTGAAAGGGGAGTCGCGCTCCTACGCGTCCCAGTGCCCACCAGCTGGTCTGGGTTTCACCGGATTTTTCCAGGCGCTTCAGCAGCCACTGTCCCACCTCGACTTTCTTCTCAACCGGCAGATGCTCAAGCGCGGCGATGAGTCGCACCATGTTTTCGTAGGATTTAAACTGCAAATCCGCGACTAATTTGCGATTGCGCGCGGCCGTGGGATTGATGTATTTGGCGATATCCTTGTAAATGCGCGTTTGCTGTTGCTGATCGAGGCCGCCTGCGGCCCTGCGCCAGAATATCCACCATTCACTCCAGCACTGGTTGGACTTCGAAAATTGCAGGCCTTGTTGATACAGCGGCCAGAGTTGCTGTACTCGCCAGTCATCCAGCGGATAGCCGAACCCTGGCCGCACGGTGTAGCCCGCCAGGTTAAACCAGGTTCGCTCATGGTCGCTGGAGCGCCGGCGTCGTTTTCGGGTGTCGACCACCAGGTCGAAAACAGCCCGCAGTAGTGCCGGCTCCCAGGTCTCGCGCTTGCCGAGTATTTTTTCCAGGTCATGGCGCAGTCTTTTAACGGCTTTGGGGTCGGCATCTCTCTTGCTCTGACCAAAAATACCGAGTATTTTTTCTTTGGCGGCGTCAAATTGTGGCGGTAGTTGGCCCGGGTGTTGCTCGCTATCGAGCAGTTGCCGCGCCAGATCCTTGCGAATCTGGAATTCAACGTTCCAGCGCTGCTGGCGATCTTCCAGGCTGACGCACTGCAGCTGGATTGTGCCGACTTCCGTCAGCGTGGTCAGTAGCTGGACTTCGACCTCCGCGCTACTGGCGGCGTCATTTTCCAGTGCCACCACCAGCGGCGGCAGGAACACGAATTCATCACTATCGATGGCGGTGATCTGGCCGGGCAGGTACTCGATATCGGAGGTTGAAGAAACCAGGTGAAACTGCACGGCCTGGCCGAGTCGCAGGGCGAATCGTCGCTCTTCCAGCAACAGCTCCTCGCCCTCTTCCGCCCCCTTGGGTAGCAGGCAAACACCTTGTTTATCGCCGTCTTTGGTATCGATAAGCAGGAAGTAGCTACGGGCCGAGCCGCCGCCGATCTTTATGTAGGCGCCATGTCTGGCCAGGCCGTAGGCCACGGCGCCGTACGCGACCGCTAAATCGGGGTGCTGGTTCTCCAGCGCGGTTACCGGTCGTTGGGTCCATCCGCCAATGACTGCAAGAGCCCTCTCCACCAGCGCGGGACTTTTGAAAACCCCGCCGTTAAAAAGCACGGCATTGGGAACCGCGGGCTGGCTGTTATCGGGAACCGCTGCATGGCTGTCATCGAGCCCAAAGGCCTGGCGGCAGACGCTCTCATGGCGCAGGATGAATGCGCCAATGTGTTTGCTGATTGCGGGGTCGGCCACATAGGGCAGGCCGAATTCCACCACGGCGCTCTGCCGCTTTTCGGGCGCCTGCTCCAGCGACGTTAGGGGAAAGAAACCGTCCAGCGCCAGCTCCCTCACTTCCTGTCGACTCAATTCACAGCTTCTGGCGCTGCCAATCAGTCTGGAGCCGCCCCCGAGAACGGTTACCGTGGCCTTGTCAGGCGCGTTTTCGGAAAGCAATAACTCTTTGGCAATGCGTGTCTGTTGAATTAGCTGGGACAGGCTGGCAGCTTTTAATTTTGCGCCTTCGCCGACAATGCGTTGCTCGGCTAGATGGGCAAGGGCCAGGTCGACATTGTCGCCGCCGAGCATCAAATGATCACCGACACCCAGTCGAGTGAGCTCCAGTGAGCCTTTGTTGAAGGCGACTTTAATCAGGCTCAGGTCGGTGGTGCCGCCGCCGACATCGCACACCAGTAGCAGCTGAATGCCTTGCAAGACTTGCCCGGCACGATCCTTATGTTGCGCATACCAGTCGTAACAGACTGCTTGAGGTTCTTCGAGCAGCAATATCCTGGGTAGGCCCGCGATAGCGGCGGCCTCAACGGTCAGTGACCGGGCAACTTCGTCAAAAGAGGCGGGAACGGTGACCACCACTTCCTGTTGCTCGAGCGGCTCATTTGGATGTTCGACATTCCAGGCCTGGCGCAGGTGATGCAGATAGCTGGCGCTGGCATGCACCGGAGATACTTTATCGATGCCCTCTACCGCGGCCCAGGGAAGTATGTCGGCGCTGCGATCGACCTGGGGGTGTGACAGCCAGCTTTTGGCGCTGACCACCAGGCGCCCCTCAACCTTTGAGCCGAGCTGTCGCGCCCACTCTCCTATCACCACCCGCTCGAGTTCGCCGGCCAGCGGTGGGCTCTGCCAGGGCAGAACCAGATCCTGATCTGCCAATTCAGCGGTTGCCGGGTGGTAGCGAAAAGAGGGTAGCAGGGGTTTTTTCGCCACTTCACCCGCGTTGACCAGTTGTTCGATTTCGAACAAGCCGGCTGTTGCGGTTTGTGGATCTGCTGAAATATCCGCGTAGGCCATCACCGTGTGAGTGGTGCCGAGATCGATGCCAACGATATAGCGGGCCTGGTCTGTGCTCATGAATCTGCCTGGTCACCGACATCAAATTCAATATGCCAGCGCTCGTCGCCCTCTCTCGGCTTGGCTTCCAGGCGCAGGGTGCCGACTTCGGTGACTCTGGCTGCGAGTTTTACCGGCACCACTTCACCTGCTTGCCTGCCCTCGGCCTGCAGGGTGACTTGAATATGGGGCAATTCTTCCAACTCTTCAGGCTCCCAGTAGTCGAGCAGTGTCCCCTCGACGTCGTCTCGCCGGGTGGTAGAGCCAAAAAAGCGGAAGTGCACGGGCTCGCCCACCACCAGGCCGAATTCCTGGCTGGGTACATCGACGCCGGTACCTTCTTCCATGCCGAAGGGCGCTACACACAATGCCTGCATGGGCGGCGCCATACCCGGGATGGCCGGCATGGCGCTTTCGATGCCGACGTAGTATGCGCTGGCGATGCCGCCGCGAATGCGGACGCCCTTGCCTCGTCGCACCTGGCCATAGTAGGAGGCGCCTTTGGCCACTGCCAGATCCAGGTCGGCGCCCTCCAGCAATTTAGCGGGTTCGGCATCGGCGGCGCTCAGCCAGCTATTGATGGTGCTGAGCATGCGCTCGGCAAGAATCGGCGCTTTCAGTACACCGCCATTGAAGATTATCGCGGTGGGTTTGATAAAGCTGTCTTCGCTATCACCCTCATAGAGCTCTTTGGCTGCGTCGTGTTGGCGACACAGGAATGCGGCCAGATGCCGGGATATTCCCGCGTCCTGGGCATAGGGCAAGCCCATTTGAGTCAATGCGCCCCTGGCTTGCTGTAGCGGATGATCGTCTATGCCGACCTCGGGGAAAAAGCCCTCCACCAGTGCTTCGTGTACTTCGCTGCTACTGAGTTCGGATCTCAAGGTGCCACCCACGAGCTTCGAGCCCCGATTGGGTACCACGATCGGCACCGCATCGACATCGGCGTCCAGCAGCAGTGTTTCCTTGGCGTCCCGGCAGGCATGGGTAATGGCCTGAATCTGCCAGGGCTGGAGGTTTTTCCCCTCCTGGGCCAGTTTGGCGTTGACGCGATAGGCCAGCGCCAAATCCATATTGTCGCCACCCAGAAGAATATGGTCGCCGACCGCAATTCGGTTCAGAATCAGGTTGCCTTCCTCTTCGGTTACCGCCACCAGGGAGAGATCCGTGGTGCCCCCGCCGACATCGACAACTAAAATGATATCCCCCACGCCGACCTGGTTGCGCCAATCGTCACCGCAGCTATGAATCCAGCTATACAGCGCCGCCTGGGGTTCCTCCAGCAAGGTCAGGTATTTGAATCCTGTTTCCCTGGCCGCCTCGGCGGTAAGGTCGCGGGCCGCCGGGTCAAAGGAGGCGGGAACCGTGATGGTGACATCCTGCTCGATCAGGGGTGTGTCGGGAAACCTGTGATCCCATGCATTGCGCAGATGCTCCAGGTAGCGCAGGCAGGCGGCGAAGGGAGAGATTTTTTCTACTTCGTCAGGGCTGTTGAGGGGTAAAAAGGCCGAGCGGCGATCAACGCCGCCGTGGCATAGCCAGCTCTTGGCGCTGGCGACCAGGCGTATTGGCGTTTTGCTGCCAATTTCCCGGGCCATCGCACCGACGATGGCGGATGGGCTGTCGTCCCATGGCAGAGCCAGGTCGCCGGCGGAGAACTCTGACTCGTGGGCTTGATAGATAAAGGAGGGCAATTGGTTCTGTTCTTCGATGCTGCCAAGCGCCGCCAACTGGGCAATCGGCATGACCTTATGCTCTATTTCGTCTTCTTCTTCGACACTCAAGTCGGCATAGGACAGTACGCAATGGGTGGTGCCCAAGTCGATGCCGACGGCATAGCGATGGCTGTCGAGTTCTGCCTTGTCACTCGCCTTGTCACTCACGACGTCACTCACCTCGTCACTCACAGTTCCACCTCGGCCGGTGCAATAATGTTGGTGTCGTGACCTGCTGCAAGTTTGGGTAGTTTAACGTCAACAACTTTCCAGCCGCGGTGTACCAGCGTACCGCGGAAAGGAGGCTCTCCGACCACATTGCCGGTCAAGCGGGTTTCAGCGGCATCGAAACCGGCGGGCAGCGATATCAGTGTCTCTTCCTCTTCGCTGCGAATCGGTGCAAGGGTAAAGTATTCTGTTATCACCTTTTTGCTGCCGTCGTGCACCACTCGCGCCGCGGCGCCGACATCGGCGTCGGAATATGCGCTCAGGTCTTCATGGATGAAGTCGATGAAGCGTCCACCTTGTTGCAACAGCGTCAGCACTTGCAAGGCGGCATCGGGTGTGGCTTGAATCAATGGAGTGGGTTGTTGTTTGGTTTGATCAACATCGGCTCCGGTGGTGCTTGCTGCTCTGGAGCGGCGCCCCTTGAACAGCAGCAGGATAAACAGGAGCAGGGCGAGTGCCCCGAGGCCAACATGCCCCATGTCGGGAGCGCTTGGCAGGGGTAGGGGCATGGGGGGCAGTGCGGGCAGTGCGGAGAGATCAAAGTTCATGGCGTGTTTTCTCTTTGCAATTCAATACAATTCAAAATGGTGGCTTGTGTAACTGGCTGGCGATGGGTCGCCGGGGGTTAACTACTGCGCTACGAACCGTCCTTCCAGGTAGCTGATGATATCGGAAGACTCATACATCCATCGGGTTTCACCTGCGCCGTCTTCAATGCGCAGGCAGGGCACTTTGAGTTTTCCGCCACCGTGCAGCAACTCATTGCGGCTGGTGTCACTGCGCTTGGCATCCCGGGTCTCGATGTTCAGTGAGTAGCGCTTCATCGCGCGGCGAACCTTGACGCAGAAAGGGCAGGCCGGGTATTGGTACAGTGCCAACTTGCCGGTTTGCTGGTCGACACTGGATTGTGAATCTGCATCACGCACAATCCCCTTAGGGCTAAAAAGCCGGTCGAAAAATAAAATCAGCGTGCCCAGGAGCGAGCGGATAATACGCATAGTCATTCCTCTATTTGTTCATTCGATGATTGAATTCGATCTTTGGTTCGA